>JANYHY010000066.1 GCA_025362165.1 Myxococcales bacterium
GTCGGGGGTCGTCACCGTACGCGGAGTACGGCTCCTCCGCCCCGCCGCAGCGCTCGCTTGGTCTCGACGAAAACCACCACGCTCCTAGAAATCGACGCGGGAGATCCAGCCTAGGGCGGCCCATCTTGCGAACCATCCGCCGAGCTTCTCTTCGGCGTCCGCGGCGCTCTCGCAGGCGGAGGCTAACGTCTCTCCACGCATCAACGCGACGATCACCAAGCGCGCCGAAGGTTCGAGCGGCTCCGAGTACAACAACAAGTCACGCCGATAGATCGCGAGCGCGCGCGGAGACGGATCGATCCGCGCGATCACTTCTCCGTTGCGTTGCGCCATGCGGAGCTCTTCCGCGGGGAACTCGAGATCCAACAGGGTGAGAGAAGGATGGAGAGAGAGGCGCGCTCCGGGCCAGGAATCCTCCGCGGCTGCGGCAATCGAGTCGGGATCGAGCGGCGGCGCGTCTGCGGCATCGAATGCGTCCACGAACGCCCACTCGACGCTTGCCACGTCAACCAATAGACGATCGCCCTCTGTTTTGAGGTGTTCCGCGAGGTTTTTGCCGAGGTCACGCAACAAGAAGTCCGTCGGTGGCCGCGCCGCCAAGTAGCGCGCACACAGCTGCTCGAACGCGTCTGGTCCGATCAAGGCAGAGAGCGTCGGGTAGTCATCGGCGAGACAGCTCACGTGCCGCCACCAGAACTGCTCGCGGTAGACCTCGAGCTGCTGCAGCGCAGAGAGCCGCGCGCTCCCAGTCGCGATGACCGCCGCGCTCGGCGTCGGCTCCCGCTTGCAGAGCGCGATCGCGAAGGTCTGCTGTAGCTCGTGGAGGCGCGTCATCTCGAAGCCTGTCGGCGAGCGCGCGCGGCGTTCGCTTCGGCGACCAACACGCTCCACTCGGGGATCTTGTCGTCCCACTCGATGAGCGTGGAGATCGATCCGACGCGCTTGATCACTCGCTCGTAGAGCGTCCACACGCCGTCCACCACGTGATCGCTGTGCGTGTCGAGCAGGTGCGTCCCTTTGTCGGTGTGACCCGCGAGGTGGATCTGCACGATGCGATCGGCGGGGATCGCGTCCACGAACGCGTTCGCCTCGAAGCCGTGGTTGAACGCGCTCACGAAGACGTTGTTCACGTCGAGCAAGACTCCGCAGTCCGCCTTCTCCGCGAGCTCAGCGATGAACTCCCACTCGGTCATCTCGCTGTCCACGTAGGTGAGGTACGAAGACACGTTCTCGATCGCGAAGGGCCGCTCCATCGTGCCCTGCACGCGCTTGATGCGCTCGGCCACGTGATCGATTGCCTCGCGCGTGTAGGGCAGCGGCAAGAGATCGTGCGTGTCCAGCTCACCAGATCGGCAAAAACAAGCGTGATCGCTGAACCACAGAGGGCGCGCGCGTGACAACACTTCGCGCAGGCGCTTCAAGTAGTCGAGGTCCAGGTCTGCCGTGCTGCCCACGGAGAGGGAGACTCCGTGACAAATCACAGGGTGCGTCGCGAGCAGCTTCTCGAGGTTGGCGATGGGCCGGCCGCCGGCGCTCATGAAGTTCTCGCTGATGACCTCGAACCAGTCGACCTGCGCGCCTCCGCCGTCGTCGAGCACGTCCGCCTGGTGCTTGGGGCGGAAGCCGACCCCGATGCCGAGGTCCGGGATTTTGAATCGCTCTCGAAAGCCCACGGGTGATGATGACCTTAAAAAGAAACGGACGCCGGGCTCCTTGGAACCCGGCGCCCGCCTAGTCGCTGATTACTTCGCGGGGGGAGTGGCGGGAGCGGTCGCGCCGCCGTTGCACGAAGCCTTGGTGCCAGCCGCGCCGCCGTTGCAGCTCGACTTGCCGTTGCAGCTCGCCTTGCCAGCGCTCGCCGAAGCCGCCGGATCCGGCGTGCCAGTGACGGGCGCGGGGGTTCCGCCGCCACAACCAACCAACATGCCAACGATGATTCCCGAGGCCGCGGTGGCGGCAAGCGTCTTTCCAAATTTCATGTCGTTCGATCTCCTCTAATGTCCTGATTACGAGCTCGGGGGCACCGAGCCGCCCCCTCCATACGCCCGAAGGGTACCTAAGGTGTCGGGTCTAAAGGGCAAAAAAAAGCATTTTTCTCGGTCCACTGTGATCGACGACCCTTCAACAGACGGCTTCGCCGCGGATTTCGCGCGCTGCGACGAGAAACGCGCGTAAGAAGCTTTCCATGACGGCGGCCAACCTGGTCTCGGCGCTTGGTGAGCTTGGCTTCAGCTTGAATGAGTCGCGAGCGTACGCGGCGCTGCTGCAAGAGAGCCCTGCGACCGGCTACGAGGTCGGCGTGCGCGCGCAGATCCCGCGATCGGCGGTGTATGGAGTGCTTCGTCGACTCGAGCGCGCGGGCGCTGCACGATCGATCGCCGGCACTCCCGAGCGCTTCGTTCCATCGCCACCTGCGGAGGTGCTCGCGGTGCTGAAGAAGCGCTTCGCCGCGAGCGCAGAGGCGTTGGACGAAGCCGTGCGAGCGTTGGGCTCCGCGCCGCCCACGCCAGAGGCGTTCACAGTTCGTGACTACGAGCGAGTGTTGGAAGAGGCCGAGCGGCTCGTTCGATCGGCGGTGTCGCGCGTGGTCGTGAGCGGCTGGGCGAGAGAGCTCGACGCGCTCTTGCCCGAGCTCAAGCGCGCGCACAAACGCGGCGTGTACGTGGTGGTCTTCTCGCATTGCGCGCTCGGCAAGGTCCCTGGAGAGGTGCACAGCTACGGACTCGCCGAAGCAGACCTCGAGGCGTTCTGGAAGCACCGCTTGATCGTCGTACGCGACGATGAAGAGACGCTCGTTGGCGCGACAGAGAAGCGCGAAGGCGATCACGCCGTGATCAGCGGGACGCGCGCGATCGCAGAGGTCGTGACAGGACAAGTGGCCCTCGACATCACGCTGCTCGCGCAGCGCACAGGTCGCAACATGGCGCCCGTGATGGCCAAGATGCTCGGCTCGCGCGTGGGCCGGTTGGACTCGCTGCTCGGAGAGCCGAAGAAGCGTCGTTGACGCATCAACGGGTCGCGACTCGACGCGCGCGGGATCTCGCCATACCCTTCGTTTTCCGTGGCGACCTCGCTGTTTCCCCCCAAGTCGATCGCGCCCGAGCGCGGTGACGCGTACGCCGAGCTCTTGCGCGGTACGCGCGGCCTCGCGAGAGACCAGGCCGCAGCGCGAGAGCAATGGCTCCAGAAACTCGCGGGGGAGCACAAATACGATCAGCTCTTCGAGCTCGAGATCCTCCTGAAGGGACTCGCCTGCTTCGCCAACCCGCGCAATCATCCAGGCCCTCCGCGACGCACGCCTGTCGTCGCCCAGGATTTCCGTGAGCCGCTCGCGCTCTCGAGAGAGGCCCTCGCGCGCGTCGTGTCGCTAAGCAGAACCTTGCTGTTCGATCGCGATCGCGCGTTCACCTTCCAGCGCTACCTCGAGACGGTGCTCCCGGACGATCGCGCGCGCGCCCGCTTGGCGAGCCAAGGCGACACACAAGGCACGCCCGCCGAGTCTCTGTTCCACATGCGCGCGGGGATGGCGAGCTTGGTCGAGGTGACGAGCGGCCTCGCGAAGCTGCCGCGCGTGCCGTTCCGCATGTTCTACGCGATGCTCGGCCTCGCGCAGCGTGAGGTGTCGCGCTCTGTCTATTTCAACCCGCTCAGCGCGCTCGAGTTCCGTCCCGAGTTCGATCGCATCACGCACCCGCGCATCTTGGAGCTGATGCGCACGGTGCCAGGCGAACACGCGCGCCGCTTGGTGGCGCTCTCGTTCCTCGCGCTGTTCCGAATGCTGCGCTACCTCTCGCTGCTCGAGTCCGCGGTCTACGATCCGAACGAGGGCGCGCGTCGCAGCACCGGCGTCGTCTACGTGGTGATGAGCGTGCTTCGCTCGGATGCACGCGCGCTCACCGGACACCTCAAACACCGCGCGGGAGTCGAGCTCGCAGGTGGCTTCGAGCGCGACCTCTTCGCTGTGCCCGCGGCGCAGATGCGGCAACACTACAACGCGCTCCTCGGCGAGGGACATCGACTGCTCGAGGTGAAGGCTACGCTCGAGGGCATCTCCGCGAACCTGCGGCTCGAGATGCGACGCGCGTTCGAGCACGATTTCCCAGCACCAGAGGCGCAAGCGACGATCGAGGTGCTCCGCGCGTCCGTCGCGCGAACCGTCAAGAACCTGCGGCCTGCGCTGCAGAACGCGGTCTTGTTCCTCGGCAAATCACTCGGCGTGAAGCTCGACGAGCAGGGCGTGTTCGACGACGCCGCGGCGAGGCGCATGCTCAGTGAGCGCCTTCGTCGAGACGTATGGATGTTCGCGCAGATCGTCCGCGCCTTCAGTCACAAGGCGCGCAACGCGCAAGGTGGAGAGGTGCGTTGGACGGGCGTACCTCCGCTGCAGTTCGTGCGTGAGTTCCTCGCGTACTTCCGCGCGATGGGATACCCGCTGCTGCGCGCGGCGGATTATCCGCGCTTCGATCCATTCCTCAAGGCGATGGCCGCGCTCGAGGAGTCCGACCTGCTCGACCCCGATCGACTACACCGCGCGATCGCCGAGTGTGAGCAGTTCTACGTGTTCTTGACCGATCTCTTCGACGCGATCGGGCGTCGGGACGAGCTCTCGAACGTCCCCTTCGATCGACGGGCGGCCGCGCTCTCGCTCAAGCTGTATCTCGGGAGCCAAGCATGAAGCGGCTCTTGGTGATCGTCTTGTGCGCGTGCGAGCCGGTCGCGCCAGCGTCGTCACCAGTGACAGCGGCTCCCATCGCCACGCAAGCACCCGAGCGCGCGGATGCATGCAGACGCGACATTCCCGATTGCGAGGCCGCGTGCGCGCTCCGAGAGACGAGTCGCACCGATTACATCGATTGGTTCGATCGTCGCTGCGCGGCGGTCATCTTGGGAAAGAACCCGGACAAGGTGATGGGGCAACTGCCGCCCGAGACGCAGCAGGCGGTCGCGGCAGCAGCCCAGCCGGACACGACGGCAACGTCAAGCAGCACCATCGCTCCGATGCCGTCGTCGCGCCAACTTCCGCCGACTCCCTTCGATCCGTTCGCGGGCCGCAACACCAACCCCGAGCCCGCGGAGTGCACGGCCGCGCGAACCATGCGCGCTCACGGAAAGAGCCGCGAAGCGGACGTGCTTGCAGCGCTGTGCTCCGCGAAGGGCGGAAGCGAGACCAAAGAGCGCAAGGAAATCGACCTCGGATTCTGAGCCGCGCCGCTCCAATGGTCGAGAGGCTCCTCATCGCCGACTGATGGAATGACCATGGAGACGAAAATGGTTCCTCCTTAGTTTGCAGCGCTGGAGGCAATCAATGGAAACTCGAACAGCGCGCATCGCAACTCGGATCCTCGGTATCGCGGGGCTCGTCGCACTCGCCGCTTGCAGCGCCGATGGCACCAACGGCAAAGACGGAGTCAGCGGCACCAACGGCACCAACGGCAAAGACGGCGTCAACGGCAAAGACAGCGACGCCGGCGCGCCAATCACTCCCGACGCCGCGCCGCCTACGCCGACGCGCCTGGTCGACGATCGCATCGACGGCTGGACCGCACCGGTTCGCGCTCGCCTCAACAAACTCATCACCGACAAAGGGATCACGAGTCCGACGTTCGATCCGAAGAACCGCCCCGTGGCCGTGTTCGATTGGGACAACACGGTATTGAAGAACGACATCGGCGACGCGACGTTCTTCTGGATGCTCCGTCACGACAAGATCCTCCAGCCGCCGAGCAAGGACTGGGGCCTCTCGAGCCAGACGCTCACCACCGCAGCAAAGTCCGCGCTCAACACGGCGTGCGACTCGCTCGCAGCCGCGGGCCAGCCGCTGCCCACGAGCACCAACACCGCATGCGCAGACGCGCTCTACTACGCGTATGACAATGGCACGACGCCGCCTTCTTCAGGCAGCGTGCCTGCGTGGAATCCCGAGAAGACGCTCACCATCGACAACCCATACGCGTGGGCCGGACAGGTCGAGCAGGGCTACACGCCGCAAGAGGTGCGCGAGTTCGCGTTCGCCGCATACGACGAGGGCCGGACGGCGCCCATCGGCACGACGCAGACGGTGGGCAGCGTGTCGGGCCTCAACGGCTACGTGCGCGTCTACGATCAGATGACAGACCTCATCGGCGCGCTCGACGCTAACGGCTTCGACGTGTGGGTCGTGAGCGCATCACCCGAGTGGACCGTGGCGGCGATCGCCTTCGAGGCGGGCGTACCCGAGAATCACGTGATCGGGATTCGCTATCTGCTCAACAACGGCAAGCAGACACGCGATATGCAGGGCTGCGGCACGATCGCCGACGCCACGAACACGATCATCACGTTCGACGAAGGCAAGCGCTGCTTCATCAACAAGACGATCTTTCACGAGCCCACGATGAGCCAGATGCCGACCAATCCGGTGCTCGGCAAGCGGCCCACGTTCGTGGCCGGAGACTCGGACACGGACATCGCGATGCTCAAGGACGCCACTGAGATGAAGCTCCTCATCAATCGAAACAAGATCCAGACGATGTGCAACGCGCTATCGAATTACCAGGGCAAGTGGATCTTCAACCCGATGTTCATCGCGCCGAAGGCCAAGAAGATGACAGCCTACGCGTGCTCCACGGCCAAGGACGCGTCGGGCAACCTGCTCGTCGACGAGAACGGCAAGCCGATGGTCGATCAGATGGAGCCCTGAGCGATCGCCCCAGAGCCGGCCGTCCCGCTCGTCGTGGGCGGCGGCTCGCGCGGTGTTGCGGCTCGTGCGTGACGAAATGACTATGGCCACGTTCCTATAGGCGGTCCACGTTCGCACGGACGATGCGACAAAGAGGTACAAGGGGAGAGGCAACCATGACGCCGTCGCAGTCCGGTGACGTCGCTTTCACGGCGTCTCAGCTCACGCTCGCCCTCGCATCGCTCGCTCGTCTTGGGCGCGCGCCGCTCGCACGGCCGCTCGCGCTGTTCTGCTTTTCGATGGCGGCGTGGAGCCTCGCTTCGCTCATCGGCGAGTTGACCGGTGTGCGCGAGTGGCAGCTGATCGACCGCGCGATCTCGCCGCTCACGGGGCCGCTCGCGGTGAACGTAGCGCTCACGTTCGACGGCCGTCGGCGGGCGCTGCGAGCCCCGTTGGGGATCGTCTACGCACTTGGCGGCGCTCTCGGCTCACTCTCGATCGTCGCGTTGTTCGTCCCCGATTTGCGGCCGTTCATCGGCTCGCGCGCGTGGGTCGCTCTGCTGCTCTCGTACACGATCCCCGCCGTCGCCTTCGCGATGCTCGGCTTCGTATCTCACTTGCAGCGCTCGGTAGAGCCCATCGAGGAAGAGCGCACACGCACGGTGATCGCAGGGCTCATCGTCGCCACGGTGCTCGGGTCGGTGGAGCCGTTCGCGCCGAACGTCGCGCCGCTCGGCAAGCTCGGCGTCGGCATAGCCACGCTCACGGTCGTGCTCGTGTCGCTGAAATTCTCGTGGTTCGAGGCGCGCCGGCGCATTCGCGTCTTCAAGTACGTGCTCGCCATCACGGGCATCACCGTGCTGGTCTACATCGCCGCGTTCGGCATGGCAGACGCGGCTGCATCGCGCTTGCTCATGGGCACGACGGTCGTCACCCTCACGCTCGTGGCCGCGAGCAGGCGCTGGGCAGCCGAGGCCGCGGTCCAGAAGGAGCGCGTCTCCAAGCTGGCGAGCCTCGGCCGATTCTCCGCGCAGATCGCGCACGACATCAAGAACCCGCTGTCCGCGCTGAAGGGGGCGGCGCAACTTCTCCGCGACGACGTCGCCATCTGGCCCACCAACATCACCGCCACCGAGGGTCCAGCGCCCGCCGAGCTCGTCGAGTTGATGCTCGATCAAATAGACAGGATCTCCAGCGTGGTCGACTCTTACGGCCGGCTCGCGCGCATCGAGCTCGTGCGATCGAAGGTCGACGTGAACGAGGTCGTACGAGCGGTCGTTGCGCTCAACTCGCTCGCCAACAAGAGCGGCGTTGAGCTCCGGACGTCACTTGCGGAGGGGTTGCCCGCATGCAGCGCAGACCGCGCGATGCTCGCGTCGGTCGTCGAGAACCTCGTGCGCAACGCCCTAGAGGCCTCGACGGCCGGATCGGTCACGGTGCGGACCGAGCGAGCCCGAGAGGACTTCGACGTGATCCTCTCGGTCGAGGACGAGGGGATCGGGATGAACGCGAATACACGAGAGCGCGCCTTCGATGACTTCTTCAGCACCAAGCCTACCGGCAGCGGACTTGGTCTCGCGTTCGTTCAGCGCGTGGTGCAGGCGCACGACGGCGAGGTGACCCTCACGAGTCGCGAGGGCCATGGTACGCTCGTACGTATTCGGCTGCCCTCGACGTGATTGGAGCACTCATGATCGAACCGATGGCCACCGTCTTGATCGTGGACGACGACGCTGCCGTGCGGACCGTGCTCGGCGCGCTGTTGTCGCGCGGCGGCTTGCGAGTTCGCCAGGCGCCGAACGGCACCGAAGCGCTCGCGATGCTCGGCAACGAGCCCGTCGATCTCGTCGTGACCGATCTCCGCATGCCAGGGATGAGCGGCATGGAGCTCCTCGATGAGATCGTCGCGCGCTGGGGCGACATCCCCGTGATCGTGCTCACCGCTCACGGCACCGTCGCGCTCGCCGTCGAGGCGATGAAGGCAGGCGCGACTGACTTCGTGCTCAAGCCCTTCGATCGCGAGGAGATCCTCTACGTCGTCAAGAAGGCGCTGTTGAAGGGCCAGCACGCCGAGGATCGCGACGGCACGTCGCGCGAGGCCGTGGGCGGTGGATCTCCGCACTCTTCTGCGATGAAGGCCGTCGACGAGCTCATCTCTCGCGCTGCGCAGGCGACGGCAACGGTGCTCTTGCGAGGCGAGAGCGGAACCGGCAAGGAGGTCGCGGCGCGCGCCATCCACGAGAGAGGTCCTCGCAAGAAGGCGCCGTTCATCAAGCTCCATTGCGCGGCGCTCCCAGAGACGCTGCTCGAGAGCGAGCTCTTCGGCTACGAGAAGGGCGCGTTCACCGGCGCGGTGTGCCGTAAGCCCGGTCGCGTCGAGCTCGCCGACTGCGGCACGCTCTTGCTCGACGAGATCGGCGACATCAGCGCGAGCACGCAGGTGAAGCTCCTACGCGTGCTGCAGGAGCGCGAGTTCGAGCGGCTCGGCGGCACCGAGACGGTTCGCGTGGACGTGCGGTTCATCGCCGCCACGCACCGCGACCTCGAGGCGATGGTCGCCTCCGGCATGTTTCGCGAGGACCTCTTCTATCGCCTCTCCGTCATCCCGATCGTGTTGCCGCCGCTGCGCGAGCGCCGCGCCGAGATCGCACCGCTCGTCGCGCACTTCTGCAAGACGCTCGGGCCCGCAAACGCCAAGCCGCGCGCGACGGTGGAGCCTGCAGCGGTGGAATTGATCGTGGCCCAACCTTGGCCGGGGAACGTGCGGCAGCTCCTGAACTTCGTCGAGCGACTCCTCGTGCTGTCGTCGGGTGAGACGCTGACGCTCGCGGACGTCCAGCGCGAACTCGCGCGCACGCAGACCACGACGACGCGGACCTCAGACCCAGATGTGCCTCCGCCGCCTTCGAGTGGCACGCTCGAAGAGCGACGTCGGGAGGTCGAGCGCGAGGCCCTTCGCTCAGCGCTCACTCACGCCGGCGGCAATCGTGCGCTCGCTGCGCGCGTGCTCGGCGTGAGCCGACGGACACTCTTCTACAAGCTCGCCGAGTACGATGTGACCTGACGTCGGCGGAGTGCAAGGGGTTGCACTGGTCAGTGCAGCTCGATGCACTGCGCAGTGAGCGACGCGTCAATTCCCGCAGAAATAAGCCCGATCGTCACCTGGCTCGACCGTTGCTCTATGGGCGCCGGGAGGTGGGAGATGAACGACGACAACGACCGACTTACTGCGGCCGAGCGCGCGATAGCGGCGCTCGTAGCTGGGGGGTACTCGAACCAACAGATCGCGCGACTGCGCGGGACAGCGCCACGCACGATCGCCAATCAGCTCGCGGGGCTCTATCGAAAGCTCGGCGTCACGTCGCGCGTGGAGATGGCGCACGCGCTCGACGCGCAGCTCGACGAGGGTGAAGCGATCACGCCGACCGCCGTCGCGCTGCAGCTACTCTCGGAGACAGAGAAGCAGACGCTCGAGACCGCCGCGCGCGGCGTGCCGATCAAGGTCATCGCGATCGATCTCGGGCTCGCTCCGCACACGATTGGCGCGCGCTTGAGGCGCTGCGCGCACAAGCTAGGCATGGGATCGCGCATCACGCTGCTCCGGGCGTGCGGCAGGGCTTCCCACGGTGGATGGGACCGCAGCGCGTCATCGCGCGGATGAGGAAATGACCATGGCGAGCAACGCGAGAGAAGTCTCTGATGAAAGCATGAAGAAGCGCGCAATCGCTGTCGGGTTGTCCCTCGCGGCCATGCTCTTCGGAGCCGACGCGCGCGCGCAGGCGACGGGACGCACGGTGGAGGGCACCATCGTGGGGACTGACGGAAGTGATCTCGTGATCGACGTCGGGACCAACCGAGGGGCGGCGAACGATACGGTCGTGGAGGTGTGGCGCACGATGCGCGTGAAGCATCCGGTCACGGGCGCTATGCTGATCGACCGATTTCGAATCGGCTCGCTGAAGCTCATTCAGGCGCGACCGAACCTCTCGCTCGCGACAGCGTATGGTCAGGCGACGCGCCCGCCGACGCCCGGCGACATCATCGTGCTCGTGGGCGCGCCCGCTCCGATCTCGACGCCGACGCCGACGCAGACGCCGACGCCGATGCAGACGCCGACGCCGACGCCGACGCCGACGCCGACGCCCAGCGCGAGGCCACCAGAGAGCGCCCAGCCCGTCGACATCGAGGCTGCCCAGCTCTCTGCGCTCTTCGACACGCTCCAGCACATGCCGCCAGAGCAGCGCGCCGACAAGTACGACGAGTACACGCGCGCTCACCCGACTTCGCGCTTCTTCTTCACGCTGCGCGAAGAGTCACGTGCTCTGCGCCGGCCTCAACCCGTGGCGCCGGCCGCGGTCGTTCGCCAAGACAAACAAGAGAACGCGCAAGCGCCCGAGCTGCTCGAGAATTTCCTGCAACCGACCGACGCGTTCTCTGGCACCGACCTCGAGTTCGCGATCGAGCTCGCGCCGAGCGCGAAGGGGGCGGTGCTGTACGTGCGCAAGCCCGCGGGCGACACGTATGAGGCGCTACCGATGCGTGGCAGGACGCAGGGATACTTCTCGGCGAAGGTGCCAGGCGCGCTCGTGGCTTCGCCGTCGATGCCCTACTTCATCGAGGCGATCGACGCGGGAGGTAAGTCCGTTGCCATCGCAGGGTCCGCCGAAACTCCGCTCACCACCAACGTGGAGGACGCGCCCACGGCTCCTAAGCCGCCGCCTGCGCTCATTCAGCTCGCGCTATGGACCGATTTCGCGACGTTCAGCACGAGCCACTTCAACGACTACGTCTCGCAGACCGAGGGCATGTTCGGCGCTCGCTTCAGGGACGTCGGGCTGCGCTCGTTCCGCACCGGATTCGGCGTGTACCGCGGCGTCGGCGGCACGCTCGACGAGCTCGATCGACAGGGGCTTGCTGGCCGCAACGTCGGCCTCACCTACGGATATCTCGAGACCGAGCTCGCACCGGTGTCGATGTTCGCGTTCGTCGCGCGAGGCGTGCTCGGTCTCGCTCAGGACAAGATACGGCCGGGAATGCAGCTGTTCGTGCGCATCGGCAACGATCTCGGCACGAGCCTCTTGCTCGGCGGCGAGGCGATCGGCGGCATTGGCGTTCGCGGGATCACCGAGCTCGATTGGGCGGCGACCAAGCGCGTGCCCGTCATGTTCCGCGCGGAGGTCACCAACCAACCGGCGGGCTCCGCCGACGGAGACGTAGGCGTGAGGCTGATCGCGCAGGTCGGCTACCGCGTGACCGACGGGCTCACGCTCGCGCTGCGCGGTTCGTATCAAGGTCGAACGATCGATCACGCAGGGCCCGGCGGCGGCGCGGCGGTGATGTACCAATGGTGAACCAAATGCGTGTATGTTGCATTCTTCTCGCGAGCGCGATCACGACGAGCTCGATCGCATCGGCGGCCCCTCCCGCAACGCCCTCAGGCTCGGCAGCCCTACCAGCACTGCCGCCTGGTGCCCCACCCGCACCCGTGCCTACGCCGGTGCCCGTGCCTACGCCGGTGCCCGTACCGACGCCCGCGCCCGTCGTCGCCGATGGGATTGCAGGCACGCGAGTGCACCACGCTCCGAAGACGACAGTCCCAGCAAACGCGGATGTCGAGGTGAGCGTGGACATCTCACGCCCCGATCTCTCGCGGCGTGTCCTGCTCGTCTATCGCGACGCCGACGCGGTGAGAGAGCTCCCCTTCGAGCGCCTTGGAGGCGCCGCGGCGCCTGGCTTCTTGGCCAAGATCCCAGCCGCGCAGGTGCACGGGCAGCTGGCCTATGCCATCGAAGTCGAGAACCTGGATGGCTCGCGCAGCGCGGTGTTCGCAACACGCGAAGACATGCACCCCGTGTACGTCATGGGCGACGTGGCCGACGCGCGCGAGCAAGCGCTCCTCGATCGCAACGATCACCGGCGCAACGTGCTCGTGGCTTCCGGTGAGTACGTCCACTTCGGAACGAGCGATGTCGCGACGAGCACCATCGACCCTGCCACGCAGCAGCCGACCAAGACCGCCGTGCCCGACGAGTACTGGCGCGCAGATGCGTCCTACACGTATCGCTTCTTGCGCGTGGTCGACGAGTTCGGCATTCGCTTTGGAGTGGTGCGCGGCACGCAGCCGACGACGTATCCCACGACCAAGGTCGGCCTCAACTATGGCGCGCCTCGCCTGCGCTTGCGCGCGACAGACTGGCTCTACTTCGATGGCGAGCTCCTCACGAGCGTCACCGAGCTTGGCTTTGCGGTGGGCGCAGGGACCGCGATGCTGATCGGCGATCCGTTCGGAGTCAGGCTCTCGGTCGGCGTCGAAGGTGTGCAGGTGTTCGGCGTGCGAACGTACGCGCGCTTCGACGTGCCTGCGGGCCGTCGGGTGCTGCTCTCTCCCACCATCGAGATCACCAACATGCCGCACGCTTCGGACGTGGGTATGAGGCTCACGCTCGACGTGAAGTTCAACCTCGGCAAGGGCTTCTCGCTCATCGCTCGAGGCGGCTACATGGCGCGCAAGTTCACCGACGTCGGCTACGGGGGCGGCCTCTCGACGGCCTACGCATTCTAGTGCTGGCCATCATGCGACACGCAGCGACTGGAGCTTGCTTGGTGCTCGCAGGAATGAGTCTCTCGAGCTCCGCGCGGGCACAGGCTGCTCACTACGACGACGAGACTACGATCTACGCCTCGCCGGTCCAGCTCCAGGCCGCCACCGATGCGCGCGTGGCACCGAACGACCAGAGCGCTCTCGTCGCGCACCTCACCGCGGGTCAGCGAGTGACTCATATCGCGACGCACGGTCACGCCGTGCTCGTCGAGTTCGAAGATCCGAACGACCCCAAGAAGTGGCTCGAGGGTTGGATTCCAAAAAAGGCGCTGGACCCCGCCACCACTCCGCCCGAGGTTCCAGAGGACGCGCCACCGCCAGCATCGGCGCCTGTCGCACCGCCGACGCGCGCGGCCACGATCGCTGACACGCCGCTCGGCGAAACCCCGCTCACGTCGCCAGAGTCGCCGAAGCCAAAACGGATCTGGTACGGCTCTCAGACATTGGCGATCGACGGCGTCTCAGCGTTGCTCATCGCCATCGGAGCCGCCACGGTCGATAGGGCAAGTTCGGGTGGAGATTTCCTCGCGCTGGGGGTCATGACCTACGAGTTCGGCGCGCCGATCGTGCACTGGGCACACGGGCACGTCGGCGTGGGCTTCGGATCACACGGGCTTCGGCTGCTCTCGCTGGTCGGTGTCTATGGTGGAGCAGCCCTGGTGGCTGATGGGAACTTGCCCGCCGCTGTTGCCCTCATCCTTTCGCTTTGCTTGGGCCCCCCGATCCTCGACGGAGCGGCACTCGCCTACGACGAGCCAAAGCAAAAGAAAGCATCCTGGATCCTCCCCACGGTCGTGCCCACGAAAAATGGCGCGACGGTCGGGCTCGTCGGGAGCTTCTGATCGCTCAGTCCGCTTTCGCCGCGAAGCGAACGGCGGTGAGACCCTGCGCGACGCTCTTGGTGCAGCGGCCCGCCGTGACTTCGCGCCATCGCGCGGGTGAGACACGCGCGTCTGGCAGCAAGCGCTCGAGAAGATCGATCGCGTCTGCGCGCCTGGCGAGATCGCTCCCCGCGACGGCGTCGAGCACTTCCGCGATCGTCGCGAGGACCACGGTCACCTCTTCTGCGTCTGCCGTCGGCTCGGCCGTGGAGTCTCCTGCAGGTTTGGGGAACCAGCGATCGAACTGATCGACGAGCGACAGCCGATCGCGATGGAGCGCACGCGCGCGCGCCTTCTCACCCTCGGTCATCGACTCTTGACTCGCGAGACCGAGCTCTTCCTCGGCCGCTTCGCGAGTGCCGAGCGCCTCCATCGCTTCTACTTCACGATGTCGGGCGAGCGCTGCCATCTCCTCGACCACGGACCCCAAGAGCGCGTCGAGCTTCTCGGGCGTTTGCTCTTCTTGGCTCACCTCGGGCAAGTGGATCGCAGGCCCTTCGTCCATCTCGCCGCCGACGATGTCGCCGAGCATGTCGTCGGGCACGTAGTGGTAGAAGGCGCGCTCTCCGTTGGCGCGCTGCTTGGCGACGATCGCACGAAGCGCCGTGTTTTCCTGGCCCAAAGCGATCACGCTCATCCCGATCGGCATCGCTCCAAGCGCCGCGTCGCGCGCAGCGATCACACGAGCACCCTCCACCGGGGACTCACCGTCGGTGACCAGCACGATGTGTGCGTGCGAAAGATCCGGATCTGCGTCGGTCGCCGACCGGATGATCTGGATCGACGAATGGAGCGCCGCCTCGATGTCCGTGCCGCCCGTGCGCACGGTGGAGAGCACGTCGACCATCGCGGCGTCCACCTCTGCGGCGGTCGTCACGCGCGTGATGGGTCGCGGTGTCGTGTCGAAGTAGCGGTAGAACAAGACGACGCGCGAGTGCTTGCCGTGCTCCTCCACGCGCTTGCGGAGCGTCGCGAGCTCCGCGAGGAGCAGCGCGTCCCGAACGCGCGCGCGTGGGCCTATCATCGAGCCAGAGCCGTCGAGCACGTAGACACGGACCTCTCCCTTCATGACGACGCGGGGTCGCTCGACCGCCTCGTCTTGCACGAAGCGACGCGCGAGGAGGCGACCCGCAGCGAGATCGAGCACAACGCGGCGAGGATCCTCGATCACCGCGTCCGCGATCTCGTCCGGCTGCGTTGCGGGCAACAGCACGAGGTCCTTGGTGGGGAAGCGCACCGCTCGCGCATGCGTCTGTCGCTCCATGATGCGCGCTGGAGTCAACGCGCCGCCCGTCTCGAAGCACCCGTCGACGGCGAGCGCAGCGCTGACGGTCTGGAGCTCGCCGCTGCGAAGAAAGTATGTCTTGGCCGCCTCGACTTCGGCACTGTCTCCGCCAAATGCGTAGCGCGCGCGGGCACGGGCGTACGCGTCCTCGACGACCTTTCCGAAGCCCTCGCCGAAGACCTCCTCTGCGCTGCGCCGCGACGATAGCTGCCTCGCCGCGTGGTCCCGTGGATCGCCGGCGTTCCACAGCGCGTTCATCGCTCGTCGCGCGAGCATCGCCGTTTGAACGTCCCCGCGCGCCAAGGCCGGACCTTGCATCGCCACGACCGCGGCGTGCAGACGCTGACGCTCGCCTCGCGACAGCGCCTCCCGCGCTTGATGCGTGAGCGCGACGTCGGGCGCGAGACCTGCGGCCTCCAAGCGATCGATCCGCGCGATCTCCTTGGCGAGGTAACGACGACGCGCGTCCATCCCGGCGGAGTCGAGCGTCACCGCAGCGCTGGACTCGAGCAGCATTTGCCGCGCGGCCTCCAGCAGTCGTCGTCGGCGTCCCAAGAGCTCGCCCTCTTCGTTCGCCGCAGCGAGCAGATGATCGACCGCGCCGAGCTCCACAGCGATGAGGTTCGAAGCGTGCGCGTCCCCAGCGAGCGC
>JANYHY010000075.1 GCA_025362165.1 Myxococcales bacterium
GTCGGGGGGAGTCTGCGAGGATTGGTTGAGATCGTTGACCGCGCCGTCTGCCCACGACACGAGATAGCGTCCGTCTGGAAGAACGTTCGGCTCGCGGAAGCGACCAGCTGGTGACGGACCGTTGCCGGTCGGAACATCGGGCGTGAGGATGTCGAACTGCGCGTGCTCCTCGTCCAAGCACGAGTGACCTACCCAGTGATCGGTGTTCGGGTCGAGGCACACAGGGTCGTTGTGGTTGCGCGCGTCCACGTGGATGAGCGCGCCTGCGTGGATCGTGCGGCTACGCGTCGTGCCGATCGCGATGTACTGGTTCGGCGCGACCTCCTTCACGTTGAAGAGCGAGTTCGCCGGCTTGCCGTGCTGCCCCGCGATGGCGAGCATGTTGGTGCCATCAGGGTTCGCCGTCATCAGCTTGACGTCGTTGACCGGGCCGAGGTGCTCCCAGCGCGAGTAGCCGACCTTGCCATCGTAACGCGCGTACGGCGCGACCGTGTGCGAGAGGTTCTGCGAGAAGAGGTGGCGATCCGCGTCACCACCGTCCACCGAGATCGACGCGAGCTGCGTGACGACGCGGCCGTGCTCGTACTCATCGGCGCGAGTACCCATCTCCGTGTACATCTGGTTGGTGCCGAACACGATGCGCCCGCCGGGCATGTAGATCGGGTTGATGTCGTCGTAGTCGCCGAGAGTCTTCTGGTGAATCTCGTGCGCGCCGTCGAGCTGCACTGTGTAGATGTGATAGTGGTCGCTGCCGTCGACCTTCATCGAGAAGACCGCTTGCTTCGCGTCGAACGAGACGTCCACGCCGTTGAAGTCGGCGTTCGGGAACGCTGCGGTCAGGTTGATGACGCTGCCGTCTGGGCGCGCTGGCGAGAGGATGTTGAGGCTGCCTCCCGGCACATAGCGGTCGTAGTCGATGACTTGACCGTTGCCGCCCGCGACGTCGATCGTCACCGACTGATCTGGCGCGACAGTCGTGTGCTGACGCTTGATGAAGACGATGGCGGAGACGCCAGTGTCCACCGATTCAGTGGTGGACTTGCTACAACCAGCGATAGCGCCGGGTGCGAGGATCATGGCGGCTAGCGCGAGAGCAGTCAGCGGTTTGCGGGCGAGAGTCATATCGGCCTCCGGTCCGCATCTAGAGCAGGGACCGCGCCAAGGTCCGACAAGGCTAAAACCTAGAGGTTCGTCGATCGGAGCACACGAGGGAAAAGGCCCTCACACCCCAATCGCGGGGGAACACTCCCCCAAGAGCAGCCCTTGTTAGCATTCTACCAAGCAGCGGGATGTCAGGCACGCCTAGGGTCCCTACCGATCAGCGGCATTGTCAGCATGCCTACAATCCGCCCGCTCAATCGCTCGTGTCGAGCTCGAACACGTCCGGCATCAGCTCCGCGAGGCTCGTGTCTCGCCTCACGTCGCCCGTCGGCGTCTCTGCGACCAACACGACGGGCATGTCGCGCGTGAACTCGACCAGCACTTGGCGACAGATGCCGCATGGCGACCCCGGAGCCTTGCCGCCGGTGACGACCGCGCATGCGATCGGTTTGCTGTCGCCAGCCGCCACCATCTTGCCGATCGCGTTTCGCTCCGCGCACAGGCACGCGCCGTAGCTCGCGTTCTCCACGTTGCAACCCGTGTAGATTGCACCTTTGGCGGTGAGAATGGCGGACCCCACGCGGTAGTTCGAATAAGGCGCATACGCGTTCGCGCGGGCGTGTCGCGCCTCTGCGACGAGCTTGCCGAGCAGCGTCTCGTTGACGACGGTCTCTTCCATCACGCACCAGCCTTCATGATCCAACCGCGCAACAGGCGCAGCAAATCCTCGCGACGACTGCGCGCGGTCGCTTCCACCTCCGCATGATCGAGCTTCTGTCCGCCGATCCCGGCGGCCAAATTCGTGATGCACGAGAGCGCCCCAACACGCACGCCCATGTGACGGAGCGCGACCACCTCGGGCACTGTGCTCATGCCGACCGCTTGCGCGCCGAGCCCTCGCACCATCCTCACCTCTGCGGGAGTCTCGTACGTGGGTCCCGTCAACCACGCGTAGATCCCCTCACGCAGAGGCACTTTCTCGTCGCGCGCGACCTCGCGCAGCATCTGGCGCAGCTCAGGATCGTACGCCTCGGTCATGTCGGGAAAGCGCGGTCCTAGCGACGCGTCGTTCGGACCGATGAGCGGAGAAGCGCCAGCCAGGTTCAGGTGATCTGTGATCACCATGAGATCGCCCGCGCTCCACGTGGACTCCACGCCTCCCGCAGCATTCGTGATCAGCACGGCCCGCACGCCGAGCCGCGCCATCGTCCGCACACCGTGCACGACTGCGTCGATCGAGTGACCCTCGTAGTAGTGCACGCGTCCCTGCATGCACACCACGCTCACGCCGCCGACGTCGCCGAAGCAGAGGTTGCCAGCGTGCCCAACGACCTTGGACGTGGCCATGTTAGGCAGCTCCGAGTAGGCGATCTTCGGGCCTGTCAAGGTATCGCCGAACGCGCCCAGGCCGCTGCCCAGCACCACCCCAATGCTGGGAACCCGCGCACCTACACGCGCGCGCACTGCGTCGACGGTCGCGGAGATTCGATGGGCTGTGTCGATGTCCATGTTCTTTCGGAATATCTCAAACTAGTGACGAGCGTTGAAAGCATCTGACGCGTTCGCGCGTATGCTTCATTGGAATGGAAGGCTCGGACATGATCGTCGGTTCAGCCGTGGCGGTCTCGCCGTTCGCGGCGGCGTCGATCACCTACCTGCTGTTCGAGCGGAGATTCCGCATGTTCTGGGCTGGCGCGCCGCTTCCCGCCGTGGAAGTGCGAGTCGCTGCGCCCTATCGAATGGGCACGGTCGTTCCTGGCCACACGCACAAGGCACCGTCGATCGTGCGGTGGGCTGCGATCAGCTGCTTCTTCTTCGGCCAGATGTTCGTGCCAGGTCTCTTGCTCGGGCTCATCGGTTTGGTCGCGATGGGAGTGGGGCTCATCTCGATCCCTGGTCTGATCGTCGCCGCGCGCCTCTGGGCAGCCGGCATTCATCTCCTCAAGGGCACTCCGGAGGCGATCGGCAAAGCGCGGAGCGCAGCGCGGTGGAGCGTGCAGCTAAACTCGCTGATCAGCGTCGTATGCATCGCCGGCGGTGTGTTCACGGGCGTCGCGTACCTGCGCACGAGCTACTACGAGCGCGAGGATCTCGGCGCGCTTCTCGTCGTACTCGCGCTGACGCAAGCGTATGCGATCGGCAGCTTCGCGCAGGCCGCGCTCATCGCTCGCGCGACGCACGATCTCGTGAGCGACGACGAACTCTCGCGCGAGGACGTGTTGCCGCGTTGGATGCGCTCAGCGCTCAGTCGCCGGGACGCGCGACGCTCGCTCGCCTGATCACTGCTTGGCGAAGACGATCTTCTTGTCCTTCTCGATCGCCCAAACGAGCGTCTTGTCCCCTTCGAATGCGAGGGTCTGTTCGGCGTCGCCTTCGTCGGTGGTCAGCACGACCGTCGTCTTGTCCTCGCGCACGACGCGGTAGTGCCCGGTGAGCTTCTCGTACTCCGTCTTCACCGTGACCGTGTTGTCTTTGAAGTCGAGCGACGTCTCGCTCGCGAACCGCGTCGCGCCTTGCGCCTCGTCGTTGGAGACACCTCGCACGGATTGGCCGGTCCAGTGACCTTCCAGCTTGCTCGAGGCCTTGTGGCAACCGGCGAGCAAGAGCAGCAGACACAGCGCCGTGGTGCGCATGGGCGGCACGCTAGTGCAGTGCAGCGCCCAAGTCACACCTTCTTCACTGGAGCCGTCTCGCCGCGAACCAGCTGCTTGACGAGATCGGCAGGGATCTTCTGCAGCTGGTGTTTGGGGTCCACGCACGCCAGCCGCGTGGACGCCTCCGCGAGCAATACGCCGCCCTTCATCGCGCGGTACTCATAGCGCATCGAGTGCGATCGGAGCTCGCTCAAGCGCGTCTCGATCTCGACGACGTCGTCGAACGTGAGCGGAGAGCGGTAGCGTGTATGGGCCTCGACGACCGGCAAGTGCACGCCGCGGTGCGCCCAGTCGGCGTACGTGAGATCGCGCTTGCGCAGCCAGTCCACGCGGCCTTCCTCGAAGTACGCGAGATAGTTCGCGTGGTGAACGATCCCCATCAGGTCGGTCTCGCAGAAGCGAACGCGGATCGGCGTGTGACTGATGGAGAGGACGGGATCGAGCTTCATTGCGGCTCCCTTGTACATCCTCCCCTTCCTCATTTACAGGTGAGCACGATGGCGAAGCGAAAGCTCCCCGTGCTGAACGCGGGACCGGACGACGATCAAGAGCCGCGACCGCCGTGGCATTGGGTCGGCTTCGGCGCAGTGCTCGTGTTCGCTTCGTGGTTGCCGCTCGCGCTATTGGCGCAGTCCATCGCCGCGCGTCTGTCGATCTTGCCGCCGTCCGATTCTCCGGCCGAGGCGGCGAGCCACTTTTGGGCGCTCGATCCAGCTGTGCGAGCCCACCAGATCGCGACGATGGCGATCCCACACGCGCTCGCTCTCGCGATCGCGGCGTTCGCTGCGGGCTATGTCGTCGGCCGCTTCGGAGACCGTACGGGCACGCGTGAGGCGGCGATCGCGGGCTTCGCCGCGGCGCTCGTTGCAGTCCTGCTCGCGCTCGCCTCTGCCGGGATCTCCTGGCCTCCGTTCATCGTGCTCGCGTGGACACCGGCGTGGTCCGCGCTTGGCGGCAGGACCGGCGTTCGTGCTCGAGCGATGCCGTAGCGCGACCTCGTGCTATTTCATTGGCCATGCTCGGGCTCCTCGTTGCGACTGATCCGGCGTGGACAGAGCTCGCCACGCGCAACCTGCCTGCCTTGCTCATCGACCACGCGCACTGTGAGATGAAGGCGGCTTCGAACGCGATGTCGCTGGTCGCGCGATATGGCGGTCTCCACGAGCTGCTTTCGACGCAAGTCGTCTTGCGTCTCTCCGATGTGGCGCAAGAAGAGATCGAGCATTTTCGTCTTGTGGTGCGAGAGATCGAGCGTCGCGGCGAGGTGCTGGGTCCGCCGCCCGTGGACGACTACGCCTCGGATCTCCGCAAGGGCGCGCGCAGATTGGCTTGGACCGAACGATCTCACGAGCGAGTCTTGGGGCTCGCGGATCGCTTGCTCGTCGGCGCGCTCATCGAGGCGCGCAGCGCGGAGCGCTTCAAGCTGCTCGCGTCGGCGCTCGAGGGCGATGCGCTCCAGGCATTCTACGCCGAGCTGTTCGCGTCCGAAGCGCGGCACTACCGCACCTTCATCGACCTCGCGAACGACGTCGTAGGTGACGAGGCGGTCGTGCGCGAGCGTCTCGTCGCGCTCTACGAAGTCGAGGCGGGCGTCGTTCGTGACTTAGTTGGGCGTGGGCTGCGGCCCGCGATCCACGGGTGAACATGGATCTGCGAAAGCTCGATCGCGACGTCATGCTCGCGGCTCGGGCGGTACACAAGCATCGCGCCGCGGCCGCGCGCGGTGAGCACCCCGCGGACCCGTGGCTGTCGCACCGCGCCGTGGCACGCGCGTCGCTCTACGCCGAGCTCGCGATGACCGACGTCTCCATGCACGAGCGCGAGCTGAAGGACGCCTTGCTGGCGTGGATCGCGTGGCTCACCGTCACGCGAGTCGCGGCGCCAGCGCAAGAGGCTCTCGTGGTGGAACTGCACGCGAACGACGTCGTCGTGACGATCGAGCGCACCATGCGCATGTCGTGGCGCGCGGCGTGGCAGGGGATGATGGCGTCGGCGAATGCGGCGGCGGCGCGCGCGTTCTGCGACGGGCTCGCAAGTCACGGCGGTCACATCGCGCCCTTCACGAGGCGTGTGCGAGAGATCAAAGACGAGGCGACGGGCCGCCTCTTCGGCGCGAGCACGCTGTTGGGCCTCGAGCTTGACGAGTCAACCATCGCGGCGTCCGAGGCCTTTTTAAACGGGACAAAGGACTTGGCGCGGTTTGTTCGCACGCGCTCGGAGACCGGACCCGACGCGCGTCCCCTCGCGCTCGACGTGCTCTCGATGCGCGGCGCACCCGAGGGATGGCCTGCACGCCTGACCGCGAGCTGGTTGTTCGATCTGTTCGGCGCGCACATGAAGGGCCTCGAGCTCGAGCTGCGATTGCCGTCGCTGATCTCGCCGGCGTCGTTCGTGCGCGCGCTCGCGGAGCTCGGCGGCGCGTTTCGATTGGCGTGTTGTGGTCCCTCAACGCTGGCTCGGTCCCCACGGTTCGACGATCCCCACCGCTTCGCCGCCGCGTTCGCCTCGCTCGCTACAACCGCGTCTTTCCAACGACGTGCGCTCGGAGTCGCGCCAGGAACTGCTCAGGATCAAGCGCGCGCAGTCGCTCGCTCGCAGCTGCTGTCGCTGCGCCTAGCTTGCACCACGCTCCTCGTGACGGCGGGTCGCGCCGACCCAGCGCAGGCGTCTCCAGACGACGAGCTCCCGCGCGGTCTCGCGGGCGCTTGGCCGATCGCGCGCGACGACGAGGCCGCTCGCGCGCGCGGATGGATGCTGGGCGTTTGCCTCGCGATCGATCTTCGCGAGCGCCATGACGAGGACTGGTGGCGAAACCCTCGCGCTTGGGAGGACCTTCGCGCCGGAGCGTTGAAACCACGCATGATCGACGCCGCTGCGGTGAAGGTCTGCGTGACCGCGCTCGAGGGCGCGACCTCTTGATCGCGATCGCTCTCTTGGCCGCTGCTGCGATCGCGAAGGCGGCTGCGGCTCCGACACCGCTCCCGTCGCTGGCCGTCATCACGCGCGCGCGTGTGGAGGTGATGCGCGATGCGCTCGTGGTGATCGAGGACGTGACCTTCGCGCGCGGAGATTGGTCGAGCGGAGATTTGGATCTGTTCGTCGCGTTCGGCGCACCAGGAGTGCCGCAGGCGTTCGACGCACATCTCGTCGCAACACCGCCAGATTCGTTTGGTGCGCCGCTCGATCAAGCGGGAGAGGCGCTGCCCACGGAGCGCGCGACGCACAAGCCCGATCGTGTGACGCCTTTCATCGGATCCCCTCACATGGCGGGCGAGATCGTGCACTGCAAAGAGGTCGCTCTCCGTCGCGGCTTCTCGGCCTCCGGCGTCGTCACGGTCCGCGTGCGCTCGTTGCTGACGGCGCCGCCCGCGGACGCGACTGGTGCCCGAGAGGTCGTCGTGCGCCTCGGCACCATGCCCGGCAACCCGCTCGCGCTCGCGTCGATCGAGCTCGCTTCGAAGGATCCACGGCTGTTGCTCCAAGCCGCGGATGCACAGCTCTGCGGGCCTGAAGCAGACGCGTTTCCGCTCGCTGTGACGAGCACCCCCGTGCTCGCTCGCGGCGCGCCATTTCCGGTCACTCCGCTCGGCGTCGTACGCCGCTCCACTGACGATCTCTGTCTTCGGTGGCGCGCGGCCCCCACGCGCTAGCGGCGCATGCTTGCGCTCACTCCATCGTTCCGATGGTGTCGGCGTTACCCGCCGCGTCGTAGAAGTAGCGAACCGCGAGCGACACCACCGTCATCGGATGATCCGCGATGATGTCTCTCCGACCAGACGCCTCGACACCGAACTTCTTGTCGATGTAGCCGACGCCCCAAGAGAGGGTGTGCGCGCGCATGCCGATATCGTAGCGGTAGCCCCCGCGTATCGGGATGTGCCCGAAGAGGAACACCTCGGCGCCGAGGCTGAAGCGCGGGCGCGCCTTGCCGAACGTGTCGAAGTCCACGAGCGAGTCGGCCTCGATCGCGAAGAGCTCATGCGTGAAGCCGATGCCCGTTGCGAGCACCGTAGGGAGCAGACCGTTGCCTGGATGGGTGATGTTCTTGGCGACCGCCCCAATGCGCAGGCCCGTCACCGGTTGCACCGTGAGCCCGCCATCTACGGTGAAGCCGCTCCAAAGCGCGCTGTCAGGCGTGCCATCAGAGACGAGGCTCGAGCCGAAGGATCCGTGCCCGGTGCCCTGGCGGATGTTCATGTATCGCCCCGCGACTCCGACGGCGAGCCAGTCCGCGAGCGGATACGCGAGCGACAACCTCATGTCGGCCCATTTCCGATCGATGCCGTCGGGGTCCATCATGTTGTAGCTGCCAGCGAAACCGCCCGCGAGACGATTGGTTGACGAGTCAGCGATCGCGCCGCCGTAGCTCTGTCGACGCGGCTCGGGTGCGTACGCTGCGAACGCCTCGAAGTGATAGACGCGCGCGAACGGCAAGTTCGCCGGGTTCTCGTACAGCGCTGTGGTCGAGGTGCCGACCGCGGCCATCGAGCCGCCCATCGCCATCGACCGCGTCGACTCCATTTGCCCGAGTCCATACCCTTGCTGTGGAGAGGTGCTTGACGGGTCAGCCATCGCCACCCCCGTCGCAAAGACAATCGTCAGTGACGCGATCGTCGCAGCGTGAGTGAGTACCGTCTTGCGCACGCGGCGAAGCTATCGGAGCGTCGGTGGCGAGGACAATTTTCGACGTCGGGAAAATCGGGACGTTACGCAATCGACCTGAAAACGCCGCGCAGCGCTGTGTCTTGACATCCAAAAGACCCACAAAAGCCCGCAACTTCGAGAGCACCCACCCGCCAAATGCGAAAAAATACAATGATTGCGAATGCTTATAAGTGCGCCTCAGCGAAATTCGAAGGCCGTTGGTCAATTCGCGGGTGCACTACAAGAAATAAAATAAAACAAAATCAATTAGATGCTCTCATTTCGCATGATCCCCGTGGACGGCCGAAACGCGCCGGTGGTACCTCATTTCTTCCGTTCGAGAGCGCAGATCTCAGCGGTGCTTCGTTCGTGACGGTGCTCGCCCTTTGGGCTCACGTGTCACGTCCTTCTGCCAACGTCTCGTCCTTCGGGCTTCGACTTTGGCATGTACGGTTCGCAAGACACGGCCTCGTTCGCTGTTCACTCCGTACTAGTGGGGGTCGCCGTCGCCCATCCTGAGTTTGCTTTGCGGTGTACGTGGGATGGGAAGCAGATGATGTAGGGGGAACCGGCTATCCACAGCCTGTGGATAACCTGTTGCTTTCTTTGGTGGCTATTTGGGTTGGCACGGTCTTTTGATCATGGATGCGAAGAGGGGTCGAGTTCGGCGATGACGACAGAGATCGTGCAGGACCAGATTGACTTGGTTCACCCTTCGATCGCGAAGGGCGACCAGATCTGGACGTCAGCGGTTGCCGCCACGCGCGCCCGCTCGATGAGCTTCGACCAATGGTTCTGCGGCATTCAGTTCGACGGTCTGATCGACGGCATTCTGTCGCTGCGCGCGCGCGACGAGTTCGTGCGCGAGTGGGTGAACGATCATTTCCTCCCGACCATGACCGACATCATTCGTGGCGAGACCGGGTGGAGCGTGCAGATCGCGTGGACCATCGGCGGCACGATCGAGCGTCCGGTGAGCTCGTCGCCGCCGCAGAGCAGCGATCGCGAGAGGCAAGCCCCAATCTCCCGACGGACCGCCGTGACGCCCTCATCTCCACCGCCAGCACCGCGCAAGCTCATGGAGGCACCGCTGCCGCTCGAAGGTCTGAACTCCAAGTACACCTTCAGCAACTTCGTCATCGGCCCATCGAACCAGCTCGCTTATGCGGCCTCGATGGCGGCGGCCGGCGGCAATGGCCCGCGCCACAACCCGCTGTTCTTGTGCGGCGGCACGGGCCTCGGCAAGACGCACTTGGTCCACGCCGTGGCTCATCGTGTACGCGACGAGCGACCGAGCGCGCGCATCGTCTACATCTCCGCGGAGAAGTTCATCAACGAGTTCGTTCAGGCGCTCCAAGACCAGCGTATGAGCGAGTTTCGCGCGCGCTACCGCGACAAGTGCGATCTGCTCCTCGTCGACGACATCCAGTTCCTCGCGAGCAAGACCCAGACGCAGGAGGAGTTCTTCCACGCGTTCAACGCGCTCCACCAGGCGGACAAACAGATCATCCTCACGAGCGACAAATATCCGCAGCAGCTCGAGCGCATGGAGGAGCGATTGGTGTCGCGCTTCGCGAGCGGCCTCGTCGCGGACATCCAGCCGCCGGAGCTCGAGACGCGCGTCGCGATCGTGCGCAAGAAGGCGCAGCTCGAGAAGATCGACATCGAGAACGAGGTCGTGCTCGCGATCGCCCAAAGCGTACGCAGCAACGTGCGCGAGCTCGAAGGCACGCTCATCCGCATCGCCGCCAAGAGCTCGTTGCTCGGTCACCCCGTCACCGTCGAGTTCGCCAGGCAAGAGATCCTCGCCGCCTCCAGCGCGCGCCCGACCGAGTCCTCGGTGGAGGACATCCAGCGCATCGTTTGCCACCACTTCAAGCTGCGCTCGACCGATCTCATCTCGAAGGACCGCCACAAGAGCATCGCGTTCGCGCGTCACGTGGCGATGTACCTCTGCAAGCAGCGCCTCAAGTGCAGCTTCCCCGAGCTCGGTCGCGCGTTCGGCAACCGCGACCACACGACCGTGATGAGCGCGGTGCGCAAGGTCGAAGCGCTGCGCAACGCCGATCCCGAAGTGCGCGCGCACCTCGAAGCCATCGAGCGAAAGCTCGGCGCCGCGGACTGAAATTTGAGGTACGAAGGCTCTTATGAGTCTTCGAAGGGTCTCGCTCGCGCTCGTCTTCGTCGCATGTGGTGGTGAGGCTCCGATCCCGCAACCGCCCATCACCCTGCAGTTGATTGACGCATCAACTAATGACACATCAACTACTGCGAGGGCCAGCGCGTTCTGGAACTACCCACCGACTCGCAAGCAGCCATTCAGCGAGCAGCTCTTCGGCGTGACGCTCACGGACGACTACCGCTGGCTCGAGGATCTCAAGAGCGATGAGTCCAAGGCGTGGGGCGCTTCGCAAGACGCGTTCGCGCGAGAGAAGCTGAAGGCGCTCCCGGAGCGAGACGCGATCGCAGCACGCTTGAAAGAGCTCTTCTACGTCGAGTCCATGGGAGCGCCCTATCGCGAGGGCAACCGCTGGTTCTTTTCGAAGCGCGAAGCCAGCCAGGAAAAATCGGTCTTCTACGTGAGAGAGGGCAAGTCCGGAGCGCCGCGTGTGCTGCTCGATCCGAACGCGTGGACGACAGACGGCAGCTCGTCCTTGCGAGGCACGTTCGAGTCGCACGACGGCAAGTGGGTCGCGTACCTCAAGAACGAGCACAACTCCGACGAAGCGGTGCTCCACGTTCTCGACGTGACGACCGGCAAGGACACCCCGCGTGACGCGATCATCGGCGCGAAATACGCGAACGTGCAGTGGACGCCGAAGAGCGACGGATTTTATTACACGTGGATCCCCCCAGTGGACGGCAAGACCGTGACGACCGCTGAGCGCCCCGGCTTCGCAGAGGTTCGCTTTCACAAGCTCGGAGAGGATCCGAAGACCGACAAGAAGATCCACGACAAGACCGGAGACGCCAAGACCTTCAGTGGTGCAGAGCTCTCACGCGATGGTCACTGGCTCGGCTACTTCGTCCAGCATGGTTGGTCGAGCACGGACCTCTCCTTCCGAGACGCGCGAAAGGGCGACAAAGAGGCGTGGAAGACGCTGAGCGTCGGCAAGCCGTTCAAGCTCGACGCCACTGCGTTCAAAGACAAATTCTACGTGAAGACCGATGACGGCGCGCCGAACGGCCACGTGATGCTCGTCGACC
>JANYHY010000078.1 GCA_025362165.1 Myxococcales bacterium
ACTCGGAGTGAAGCTGCGTCTGGACTCGCGTCGTTGGGCGCGCCCGCGTCGGTGGGCGACATGCGCGTCATCGTCGTCGACGTGCAGTAGTCGACGCACATGGGTGATGGCGCGCTCTCCGCGCAGTCTCGCCACGTGCAGGTGTGCACTGGCTGCGGCGGAGGCTTGTCCGTCGTGTTCGCGCTTCCGCCAGCGCACCCCACGACGAGAGCCAGCAGCGACGCCCATTCAAGTCTCATGCTTTTTCACCTTCGCGTACGCGTGCGCCATCACGTCTTTGGCGGCTTCGATGACTCTCGCGTCGGACTTGCGCGAGCGCAACGACAACAGCGCGCCGCCTGGGCCCTGCTCGTCTAACAACGCCTTGCACGCGTCTCTCACCGCGCGCGGCGCGCTCTCGTCGGTCGACACAGCTCGGACATGATCCACATACGAGCGGCCCCAAGACTCGTTCGGGTCGACGATGAGCGCACCGTTCAACGCCATCCCGGCCGCGCGCTTCGCTCCCACGAGCCCGGCGCGCGCGTCGCCACGAGCGTACGCAGCTTCGGCGCGCGAGAGCTCTCCGAGCGCCGCCTGAATCCACTCCTTCGCTTCGAGTCGAAAGAGCCAATGGCTCTCGTCCGTGGCCACGCTCGTCACGCGGCCTTCGCCGCGCGCGAAGAGTGTTCCTTTCCGTCGTAGCGCAGCGTCGTCGGCTTGTTGTCCACGACCGTATGGAGATTCACAGGGCGCTTCCACACGCGCACCAAGCTTGCCATCACTTCGCGCGCGTAGTCACCTTGGAGGTCCACGCCCTGATGCTCGTGGAACAAGAGAAGCTCACCCTTGTTCTCGAAGTTCGCGTCGTCCACGAAGATGATCGGGTTGCCCGCGTTCGTCAGCTGCGCGAGCAGCTTCTGCTTGACGCTCTGGAACTCGCGCGAGGCGATCTCGTAGCGCTCGTTGCGGTTGGACCAGTCGAAGCTGAAGAGCTTTTGCTCTTGCGCGAACTCGGGCGTGAGGAACTCGTCGATGAACGTGACGTCATTGTATAATGCACGCACCTCGAAGATCTTCTTCTTGCCGAGCCCGAGGCGCAGGTTCCAATGACGCTTGGCTTCCGCGTCGTCGACCTCGTCCCACTCCTTGCCGAACTGGCCTCTGTTCCAGCGCTCTTCGATGTTGCGATAGAGTTCGATGCCCAGCTTGTAGGGGTTCAACCGCCCGCCGCTCGTCGCGAGGACGCCCGAGGCGTTGTCCGCGTACTCCACGATCTCGGACGCGTCCAAGATGCCCTCGGTCATGAGCTTGGAGTGCCAGTACGTGGCCCATCCCTCGTTCATGATCTTCGTCTGCATCTGCGGCACGAAGTAGATCGCCTCTTCGCGCACGACGTCGAGCACGTCGCGCTCCCAGCGCTCGAGCGGCGCGTGCTCCAGCAAGAAGCGCAGGATGTCGCGTTCGGGGCGCGCGGGGAACTTCTTCTCGCGCTCTCGCTCCGCTTCGATCTTCTGTCGCTGCCCTTCGAGGTACTCCTCTGGGTTGATGAAGCTCTCCATGTAGTCCTTGGAGCGCAGCCGCGGGACCTCGCGCGCCTCCGGCTCCTCTTCGAGCGGCGCCTCACGCCTGCCTGAGAACGCCGCGTGCGGATCGATGAGGTTCTCCAGCGACATGCAGTGGTCGACGAACTCTTCGACCTTGTTGATGCCGAGGCGCGCGGTGTGACGGCGCACGCGCGATCCGTGGTTCGCCATCTTGTCGATCCAGCGCCGATTCGGATCGTAGTGAGCGGGCCGCTCGACTGGGTTGGTCGTCTTGCCGCCAGTGTCCAGGTCCGTGGAGCGGAAGCAGAAGTTGTTCTTGAAGAAGTCCACGTGCCCGCAGACATGGGCCATCACGAGCTTCTGGTCGACGAGCGAGTTCCCTTCGAGCAGGTACGCGTACGAGGGATTGTTATTGATGACCATCTCGTAAATTTTCGAGAGGCCATACTCGTAGCTCTTGCTGAGGCGCTCGTACTCCATGCCGAAGCGCCAGTGCGGAAAGCGGTTAGGAAAGCCGCCGTAAGCCGCGATCTCGTTCATCTGATCGTAAGAGAGGATCTCGAACACGATCGGGAAGAAGTCGAGGCCGCGCTCCGCAGCGACGCGCTGGATGCGCTCTTGCTCGACGCGGAGATATTGCGGAAGCGATGTCTTCAGCGCGAACTCGCTCATCTACGAGCGAGCTTATCTCAGTTGTGCGTAGGCGTCGTCGGCTTCGCTGACGGTGCGGACGTCGCGGAGGTCGCGGGCTTGGCAGGCGTCGCCGGAGTCGTCGCAGGCGTTGCAGGCTTGGCCGGAGTCGTCGCAGGCGTCGCGGGCTTGGCCGGAGTCGTCGCAGGTGTCGTCGCCGTGGTCGCTGCGGGCTTCGGCGTAGGAGTCACGGGCGGCGGGGGCGGAGGCGTCGAGCCGTCGTCGATGTGGAACTCGACGCGTCGGTTCTGACGGCGGCTGTCTTCGTCTTTGTTCGGGACGAGCGGCCGCTCGGGGCCGAACCCTTGACTTGTCAACATTGCGGCCGGCACGCCGTTCTTGACGAGCCATTTGACGACCGACGCGGCGCGATCCGCGCTGAGCTTCTTGTTGAGCGCGGCCGAGCCCTTGTCGTCCGTGTGACCTTCGATGCGCAACTTCTTGATGTCGGGGTGCGCTGCGATGACCTTCGCCACCGCCTGCAAGACCTCTTCGCTGTCCTTGCCTGGTTGGATGTCCGCGCTGCCTGTCTTGAACTTCACCTGGTCGAGGATCTTGATCTGCCCGTTCTGCACGAACGCCTTGGGGCAGCCATTTCTCGTCGGATCCGGGTCTGCTGCGCCGGCCTCGTCGGGGCAAGCGTCGACGTCGTTGAGCACGCCGTCGCCGTCCTTGTCCGCCGGGCATCCGTTGAACTTCGGGTTGGCGGACTTGACGCCGACCACGTCGACGCATGCGTCCTCTACATCCGCGATGCCGTCGCCGTCCTTGTCGGGCGGGCAGCCGTTCTTCTTCGGGTCGTCCGACTTGACGCCAGCGACGTCGACGCACGCGTCGTCGCCGTCGATGATGCCGTCGCCGTCTTTGTCAGCGGGCTTGGGCAACGGACAGCCGTTCGTCTTCTTGTCGGTCGTGCGAATGCCTGCGACGAGCGGGCATGCGTCGTCCTCGTCGTTGATGCCGTCGGCGTCGCGGTCGAGCACCTTCGGGAGCTCAGGCTCCGGCGGAGTCCACGGGGTTGCGTACTCCAGCGACGCGATCACGCGCACGTCGGGCGACCCTGCGCCGCGCGTCAGACCCGGCCCTACGCCTGCGCCGAGCCGCAGCCCGCTCGGAGACAGCCAGTGGAAGCCCAAGATGATCTCCACCGGCGTCGTCGACTTTGCGAGGAAAGTATCGCCGTTCGTGATGCCCGTGCTCGCGTAGAACTCCGGCCCGATCAGGACCTTCTTGTCCATGAGCCGCACGCCGACCGACGCCGCTACGTTCACCTCGGGACCGATGATGAGACCGGCCCACGTCTGCGACTTGTTGTTGTCACGAGTCGTGAATCCGAAGCGCGCGGCGTAAGCGATCATGCCGATGTCGCCCGCGGCTGCGAGGTGCGGCATGAACCGCGGGATGCCGTCGCTCGTGTAGTTCGTGCGATCGCCGGTGGGGAACGCGACCTGCGCGCCGATGCCCATCGTGATCTTGTCCCCGTAGTCGTTGAAGAGCCGCAGATCGACGCCGAGGCGGAAATCACCTTGCGACAAGGGGTTCGCAGGCGCGCGATAGCTGCTGTTCTTCTCTGTGCCGTCATCTCCGTTCGCGAAGAGTTGAACGGGGAGGTCGAAGCCGAAGCGCACTCGGTCGCCGAGCACGACAGCGGCGCCGACATGCAACAGGAGCTGGTTCTTGACGACCGCGTTCTGCGCGGTGCCGTCCGGATTGCTCGTGACGAGCGGGCGAAGATTGTATTGAAGCGTCGCGCCGATCGCGGGCCGCGTCGCGCCGCGCAAATCGAGCGAGTCGAGCGAGAACCAATCGCTCCCGCGCTCGGCCGGCTCGAACTTGTTCACCGTGAACCCGGACACGGCCTGCTGCGCGTGCGCAACGGACTCCCCCTGCACGAGCTCGAGGCCCAAACCGGCCAACACGACTGCAACGCCACCCCAAAAAAGCTTCGCCATCCTCATGGCTAAAGGCTCTTAGCAACGTTTCACAGTTCTTTGGGACGCTATTTCCCCTTCCCGAGGAACTCTTTGATGCTGCCGACGATCGCGTCTTTGTCGCGGATCTCGCTCATGACGACCCGATCGTCCTTCGCGAAGTGGTCACGTAAGTCCTTGATGAACTGGCCGGAGCCGTAGGGACTCTCCACTTGCCCATACGCGAACATGTTCGCGCGCGGCAGGATTTTGTTCTTCAGGATGTCCACGCAAGACAGCGTGTCGTCCATCGACCAGTTGTCGCCATCGGAGAAGTGGAACGGATAGATGTTCCACTCCGCCGCGGGGTAATGATCGTC
>JANYHY010000115.1 GCA_025362165.1 Myxococcales bacterium
GGTCGCCGGCAACATGCTGCCGCCGGGCTTCGTTGAGCACACCGATGTAGTCGCGCTCGGTTGCGTCCGGCTGTCGCGCAACCCGGCGCGGTCTTCCAGCTCGACGTTGGACGCGGAGGACGTGACCATCGGCGTCAAGGGAGACCGCGTGGAGGGGCAAGATCGTCGTGGGGTGGTCGTCTTCGGTATGCGACATGGGGGGCTCGATCGGTGGGACGCACAAGGAGAAAAGCAAGCGACGGCGCAATCTTCGACCCTTTGGGCTTCCTGGCGTTTCGCCGAACGCATCGCGTGGGTCCCCCGAACGATTGTCGAGCTGCCAGCGTTGCCGGGGTTGCAGCCAATCACAAGCTGCTCATCATGAAACGAGTCACTGTGCATCTATGGGCTCCCTCTGGATGCGAGTCCGGCCCGCCCACAACAGTGCCGTCGTCGTCGAGCCAGAACGCGTCGACCGTCCGGAACCCAACCCGTTCCCGTGGGTCGACGGTCAGCCCGAGCTGGATCGTGCGCGCTTTGCACCCCTCGATCAGATCGATGAACCGATCCACGTGAACATCGCACTCATAGTCGAGCTGCCCGGACCCATCGCAAAAGTCGACCGCGATCGGAGCGCTCGCTGTTCGACGGTCACCTTCGACGATCCGGAAGCGGAGCTGCATCTGGCTGGCGGTGAAGGTGACCCGCATCTTCTCGCGCCTGGACTTCCCGGTTCCCTCCAGGTCCGCGTCCACCACGCGAAGTTGGTCGAGGGTTGCATCACGGGGTACGCGAAGGAGCACACGGTCCAGCGTCAGCGGAGGGTACTTGAAGACTGGCTTGACGACATCACGCCGTGTCCATGCGAGCACCGCATCCGGCGAGGATGCAAAGGTCGATCGCGAAGTCGTGGACACTTCCACGTGGACCCCACACTTCCCGAGGAATGTCGCGACGGGCTTGATGGAGTTCGGCGCAATCTCGACCCCCTTGCCCCTGAAGTCGTCGCACGAGAAGTAGAACGCGCAAGCACTCTCGCTGTTGGCCACGCAAAGGGTCCCATTGCCAGCGCTGCCGTCCTGAATCCAAACCTGCGGCAACGGCTTCTCTCTGTCGTTCGTACTGCCTAGGGGCGGCGGCGTGCGAGTGAAGGGTCGGGCCATCTGGAGTGCCTCGCGAAGTACGGCAGCCAAGTACCGGCGTGGATTGCTCGCCGCGCCTAGCTCCTTGTCCATCGTGGTCAGCATCGTTGTAGCGGCCGTCTTCCGGGTCACTTCCCTGCCGGCTGAGGTCGAGTAGCGCAGGAAGTAGTCCTCGCCGATGCGGTACGCACCCATCGCCACGACGCCGCGACCCCGCTTCAAGCCTGGCGCACACTCCGCCGGAAGGATCAGGCTCCCAGAGGACGAAACATCGCGAACGGGAACTGCCGTGCGCATCCAATGGTCCTTGTCGCGCGAGTAGACCCAGCCATTGTCGCCTTCGACGACGAGCAAGTACCCGTGGAGCCCATCCGAGGTGACCGCAGGGGGACCCACCCCGACTCTCTTGATCATCGCCAGCGCCCGGTTGAGTCCGTCGAGGTCCGCCGTGAACTGCACGACATCCATCGCGCCCTCCGGCGGTGGTTCTAGGGTTGGAGGTGGGCCAACGTCGATTGGTTCGGTCTGCTTCGATCGCTTCGATCGCCGGACTTGCTTCGGGGTTGAGGCCTTCGCATGTTGCAGCAGCGATGCGGCCCACGCCGGCATGGGCTTCGGCGCCGTCGGTGTGGGTTCGGTCTCTGGAGCTGCGGCAGTCACCTCCATCACGATGTCGGCACCCTGCTCGTTGACGATCCGAACGAAGCCGTAGGCACCCAGTGGCGTCGTCGTGCCATCGCGCGGAACGTGAACGGTGAACTTGTCGAGTCGTTCAACACTCACGTGCACTGGCCCTGGGTCTTGCGGGGGTTGCGCAACGGGGGTGGCAACCAACGGCGCCCGCAGTGCCGTGATCACATCGCCGACGGTGCCGGTGCGGTAAGGCGCGAGTTCGGGGAACTGCACAACCATCCCTTCCGGCAACATCGCCGCCGGCATGTTGGCGAGCGGCTCGCGTTCGTCCAAGAACAGATGGGCGACCCGGCTGAGTGGGTGAGCCGCTGCTGCAAGGAGCTTCTTCATCGCTGTCTTGCGACCCTGTTGTCGCGCCCGAACGTCGAGCGCACGGAGACGGAGCGCTACCTCTGGTTCGGCGGACAGGTCGTGCAAGAGGCGAAAGCTGCCATCGGCCAAGCCCAGAACCCGAGCGCGAGTGTCGGAATCGAGTCGGGCGACTGATCGAAACTTCTCGACCCATGCATCCGATCGGCCCAGTTCCGTGGCGATAGCTTCGACGAACGCCCCGGAACGCGTTCCGGGCCTCGCTTCTACGGCTTCTCTGTCGAAGCATCGTTCAGCAGCCACGATCATATCGGCGATGGCAAGCATCTCGCGGACGACGTAGCGCTCTGAATCTCGAAGCCGCTCTCGCACGGCGGCACACGTCGAGCGAAAGTCTGTCGGCGTTGGCACGAGCGCGGCGGTCGGCGAATTCGTCGCCGGCTCCGTGTGCGTCGACCGCAGCAAG
>JANYHY010000121.1 GCA_025362165.1 Myxococcales bacterium
TTGTCGGTCTTGTCGGTCTTCTCGGACTTTGCTTCGCCCGAGCTGGGCTTGGAGCTGTACGCATCTGCGTACCAGCCGCCACCCTTCAAGATGAACGTCCCGCCGCTGATCTGCCTCTCTGCAGTCGTTTGGTGGCACTTCGGACACTCGGTCCTCGGCGACTCGGTGATTCGCTGAACCTCCTCCCAAAGGTTTCCGCAACTCTTACAAGCGTATTCGTAGGTGGGCATTGGGTTCTGGCGCGAGTTATGGCGGGAAGGGTGACCTTGTCAAGCCCATGCGATCTGCACGCGTATTTCCCTTGCAAAACCCGCTGTACCTGGCATTTTGCTCAGTGACCACATGTGAAGTGACCATACGCTTCGCATAGGGCACTTTTTGTTTTGGGCCGCCGAGCCGATCTTGGTGGCTCGCCTTTCGAGCGGGCTGGAACCGCTCGGGGAGACTCGACGTGAAGATTCGCAAGCTCGAGCTGCATGGTTTCAAATCGTTCGTGGACCGCACCGTCATCCGTTTCGATACGGACGTCATGGGTATCGTCGGTCCGAACGGGTGCGGCAAGTCCAACATCGTGGATGCGATCCGATGGTGCATGGGAGAGCAGAGCGCCAAGCACCTGCGCGGTCGCAGCATGGAGGACGTGCTCTTCAGCGGGAGCGAGTCGCGCGCCGGCGTCGACTTCGCGGAGGTCACCCTCACCTTCGACAACGACGACCCCACCGACGTCCCGATCGAGTTCAAAGAGTACGCGGAGATCGCGGTCACTCGCAGGCTCCACCGCAACGGCGACAGCGAGTACTTGATCAACAAGACCCCGGTTCGTCTGAAGGACATCACCGATCTTTTCCTCGGCACCGGCGTCGGCACCAAGGCGTACTCCATCGTCGAGCAGGGTCGCATCGGACTCATCGTGAGCGCCAAGCCTGAAGATCGGCGCATGCTCATCGAGGAAGCCGCGGGCATCACCAAGTACAAATCCCGCAGAAAACAGGCTGAAAAGAAGATGGAGCTCACGCAGCAGAACTTGCTGCGCGTGGGAGACATCGTCTCCGAGATCGAACGCAACTTGGGATCCTTGAAGCGTCAAGCGGCCAAGGCCGAGCGCTTCCTCGCCTACCGCAACGAGCTCGAAGACCTGCAGCTCTTCGACGCCTCGCACAAGTACCTGGAGCTCATCGGCTGGACCAAGCTCTACACCGCAGACGTCAGCGCGCTCGCCGAGCAGAACGAGCTGTTGCGGACGGACCTCGGCACACGTGAAGCGGAGATCGATGTCGCTCGCCTCGACGTGATGGCCGCAGAGGAAGTGCTCGAGCAGGCCACGAACGACAGCTTCGCGCGCACCAACGCGGTACGCGCCGAGGAGGCGGCGATCGATCGCAGCAAGGATCGCCTCACCACGTTGCGCGAGCGTGAGGAGCAAGCGACAGGTGAGCTCGAAGTGCTCGAGGGGCAGCGCGTGAGCTTGCAAGCCGAGCATGACGTGCTCGCTCGAGAGGTCGCGTCGTTCGAGGCCGACGAGGCCATGCGCGCGCAAGATCTCGCCGCGCAAGAGGCGTCGCTCGCCGAAGCGATCAGCGAACATCAAAACGCGGAGGCGCGCGTCGTCGAGCTCGTGCGCACTGTCTCGCGAGCGCAGGCCGAGATCGCGAGCGCGGAGGCGAAGCTGGAAGGCTTCGAGCGCCGCCGCGAGGACGCGGAGATGCGCGCCAACCGCCTCGAAGGCGAGCGCGAGCGACTCACGGACGAACAAGTCGACTACGCCGCAAAGGCGCGCGCTCTCGAGAGCGAGCTGCGCGACATCGCTGACGGCAAGGTGCTGACGGACGAAGAGAAACAGCGCCTCGAAGAGAGCCTCGCTTCGCTGCGCCAAGACATCATGGAGAGCGAGCGCAAGCTCGAAGAAGCCAGGAGTGAGCTCGGCAAGAAGAGGTCGCGCTTCGTCGCGCTCCAAGAAGTGCAGGCGCGACTCGAAGGCGTGGGCGCAGGTCCGAAGGCGCTGTTGCAGTCGAAGGACCCTGCGATCGTGGGTCTCGTCGGCGATCGCATCCAGGCTCCAAAAGAGCTCACCGCAGCGCTCGCGGGGCTCCTCGGGCAGCGACTCGAAGAGATCGTCGTGGATGACGCGGACCGCGGCCTCGAGTTGCTGGAAACGCTCGCGCGAGACAAGAAGGGACGCGCGACCATCGTGCCGCGGTCTCCGCGTCATGTCGCGGGCTCTCTTCAGGCACTCCCGACGTGCGAAGGTCTGCTCGGCCGGCTCTTCGATCGACTCGAATTCGCGCTGCAAGACGAGGCGCTCGTGCGTTGGCTCGTCGGCGACGCTGTCGTCGTGGAGGACTCTGCCGCGGCGGCGCGCGTCCGTGAATTCTCGCGCTCGATACACATCGTCACGCTCGGCGGGACTGTGCATTTCGCGGACGGCCGCGTCGCTGGGGGATCAGGAGAAGAGGTCGTCGCGGGCAGACTGGACGCGCTCCGAGAGTTGCGCGAGCTCGAGATCGAAGTACGCAAGCTCGACGCGATCGCCAGTGAGCGGCTCGCGCACCACCAAGCGCTTCGCTCCGCGATCACGCAGGCGCAAACAGCTCTCGAGCTCGCGCGGCAGGAGTCGCACCGAGGCGAGCTGATGCTCGTGACATGCGAGAAGGATCTGCGCGCGACGTCGACTCGGCTCGAGGCCGTGGAGGCAAGGCTCGCGATCATCGCCCGCGAGTTGGAGGAGCTTCGCGCGGCGCTCGCCGCAGCAGCGACCGAGAAACAGGCGGCCGAGGAGACTCTCCAGCTGGCGCATGCCTCGAAGGCGGGCGCAGAGAGCCAGGTCGCAGAGGCGACGTCCGCTCGCGAAGCTTGCGCCACCAACGTCGCAGAGCACCGTGACGTGACCACCGAGAGCAAGGTCCAACTCGCCAGCGCACGCGAGCGCCTCACGAGCGCGCGAGGCACAGCGATTCGACTCGAGAAGAGCGTGGGCGAGCTCGTGGAGCGATCAAAGCGCATCGATCGCGAGCTCGAGGACGGGGCGCGAGCCTTTGGTGAGACGGCGGCGTCGCTCATGCGCCACAAGGAAGAGCTCTCTTGCGCGCTGGACGCGATGCGCGGCGCAGAGGACGCGCTCGCTGTTGCACGAGGCACGTACGACGCGCTTCGCACCACGCTCGGCGCGCGAGAAGGCGCGATCAAAGAGCTCCGCGCTATCGCCGAGGAGACGCGCGACGCGCTGTCGCAGGCTGAAATGCGCCTCCGCGAGAAGGATCTCGCGATGGGGCACCTCGTGGACGCCATCCGCGAGAGGTTCCGCGGGCTGCACCTGCCGCGCGTCATCGGCGACTATCACCTGCGCCCGCCGCCGGATGAGGAGACGCGCTCGCGCATCGGCGAGCTCACGCAGCTCCTCGATCGCATCGGCGCAGTGAACCTCGACGCCATGCGCGAACACGCGGAGGCCGAGAGCCGCTTCACCTTCTACACCGAGCAGAAGGCTGACCTCGAGAAGGCGATCGGCGATCTGGAGAAGGCCATCGCGCAGATGAACAAAGAGTCCAAGCGACTCTTTGCGGAGACGTTCGCCGCCGTCAACGCGAAGTTCGAAGAGATTTTCCCGCGCATGTTCCGAGGCGGGCGTGCGTCCCTCAAGCTGACGAACCCCGACGACATGCTCGAGACCGGCATCGACAT
>JANYHY010000126.1 GCA_025362165.1 Myxococcales bacterium
TCCTCGAGGTCTTGGTGGTGATAGGCGTCCCATGCGGCCGCCTCGTTGGGGTGTTCTTGGACGAGCCGGTCGAACGCGGCCCAATACACGCCGCCCGCGTCTTTGCGTTCGGTCTCTCTGCGCCCGAGCATGATCGCGTGAGAGATCTCTCGGGGAGACTCACTCGACTCATCCTCTTCGTCCACGGCGCCGCGGTCGAGCACCTCTCGTTGTCTGCGATAAGCGTCGATCGTTGCGTGCTTGACGATGCGAAGGAAGAACGTGCGGACGTTCGCGGCCTGACCGGGCTTGTGCTCGGAGATGCCGCGAAATTGGTCGAGGCCCTTCTCGATGAATTTGCGCACTGCTTCTTGATAGAGCTCATCTTCGTCATCCGGGGAGCCGGCGCGGTAACTCTGCTGCACTCGCCTGACGACGACAGCAGCAGGCCTTCGCCATCGCTCACACAAAATGCCGAGCAACCGGTTGGGATCTTTCCCAGCCGTGCGAGTGGAAACAATGAGCTCGTAGAGCTCGGCGTCCGAGAGTGTTGAGGGGTCGGCCATGTTTGGAGGCGGCGCGTACGCCTGAGAGAGCCGGATCGAATGTAGCCTACTGGGGTGGAGAACATCCAGATGCGGGTACCGACGAGCGGGTAAATCGCAGCCTGACAACCTCTTCGATTGACTTGTGCGGCGTCATCTTTAGGCTCGAAGCATGTCGTATGAGGGTCGCTCACCGCTAAAAGACGTCGTTCGCTCGGTTTTGTTCGGAGCGGCGATGATCACGCCCATCGCGCTCACCGCGTGCAAGAACGAGGTCGCTCCTCCGGCGGTCCCAGATCCTGTGACGAGCGTGGACGTCCCGCTCGCAGACGCGGCATCGCCGATCGCCGTGAACACGCCAGACGCGGCCACCGCCGATGTCGCTGCTCCTGCCACTTCCGTCGTTCGGCCTCGTTGGGATCCAACCACTGGCGCGTCGAAGAACAACATGCCGACGCGCGGGTTCTCTGGGGCTGCGCGTGCACGAGCCTGATCTCGTCGAGTACTTCCCGGCGGACGCCGCTGCGTGGATCTCCGAGACGCCGCTGCGGGCCGAGTATGCGCGGTTGATGCGCGGGTTTCATCGACCCGTTCCGTGGGCGGAGTCTCACGCGCCCTCGCTCGAGCCAGACGTACGCGCCGAGCTCGGGCGGATCTGGGGAGAGCGAATCCCCACAGAATACCGCTCGATCACGGGCTTCTCCACGCTCTCGTTCGACTTCATCGCAGCGGGCGCCCCTGTGGACATGGTCGCGGTGTGCCATCGCGTTTGCATCGACGAGCTTCGCCACACCGAGCTCGCCGTACGAATGGTGGATCTCTATGGTGCGGTGCGTCCGCCGCTGCCGCGCGAGATCTCTTCGCTCCCCGCGGACGAGTCGCTCAGCGCAGTCGCTCAAGCGTGCCGGTCCGCCATCGTGCTCTCGTGCGTCGGAGAGACGTTCGCGTGCACGGAGCTCTCGATGCTGCGCGATCGCGCGGTCGATCCAGTCGTGCGCCAGGTCCTCACGATCTTCCTCGCCGACGAGATCATGCACGCGCGTGTCGGCTGGGCCTATGTCGCGCACGCGATGAAGACAGCAGACGCAACAACACGCGAGTCCGTCGCCGCAGCGGTGCCTCTGCACATCGCGGGGATCGGGGCGAACCTGTTCGGGTCGATCGAGTCCGCCGCAGCCGTGCAGGTCACCAACGAAGACCCAAGACTCGCCGCACACGGCGTCTGCTCCCAACGCGAAGAGCAAGACCTCTACCGCGCGTTCATCCCCGAGGTCCTCATCCCAGGTCTACAAGCATGCGGAGTCCCCGTCGATCGCGCCGCCGCCCTGGCCGCGATCCCGACCCAGTAACGAAGGCGCGATTGACTCCCTAGCTGTCATCCTGAGGCTGCGCAGCGGCCGACGGACCCCACGAGAACCACAGCGCCTTCTTGACCTCTGCCCAAATCCCTCTCACGCGCACCTCTACCTGACCGCTCCCGTCTTGGTGAGCGGTCACAGTCACGCAGAGGTGCGGGTAAGGGGTAGGTAACTACCAAGTCACTTAGGCGTTTGGTTTCCGCATACGCCGGCTTGGCCGCCGCCGCCGCAGGTGTCTGGCATCACGCAGGTGCCGCAGGCGAGTAGACCGCCGCAGCCGTCGCCCGCAGGACCGCAGTTCACGCCTAGGTCGTTGCAGGTCTTCGGCACGCACTGGTTCGCGTCGGGTTGACCGCACTGTCCGTACTTGCCGCCGCCGCCGCAGGTGCCTGGTGCCAAGCACGTACCGCACTGGAGCAAGCCGCCGCAGCCATCACCCGCAGGACCGCAAGTGATGTTCTGGTCTTTGCAAGTGACGGGGGTGCACAGCGGCTTCGGCGGCGGAGGCACGCAAGAGGCGAGATCCCAAATCATGTACTCCAGCGCCTTCTCTTGCGACGTCATCGGGCTCACCGCGCACTCCGCCGGGAAATTAACTCCCTGCGAGTTCGAGTTGGTCACGTGGAAATCGCTGTAGACCACGCGCCCGCATTGGTTCTGCTTTCCCCAAGGCGTATCGAACGTGTAGTGCAGCGGGAAGTTCGGGGTCTCGTTGACCGTGTACATCCAGCGCGCTGCCGGTGCGTTCACAGAGTCGAAGTCGTGGCGCGGCGCGTTCACGTTCATGCGCGGCGGGACTTTGTTGGAGAGCGCGCCTACGAGGTCAAGCCAGGTCGCGAACGTCTTGCCCTTCGCGAAGGACGTATCGATCTCGCCTGTCGATGAGTTGAGCTGCGCCGCGTTCACGTTCCATGTAGCGGTGGCCGACCATGGCGCGTTCTTGAAGAGCCAGGTGTAGCTGTAGTGCGTCGCGAACACGCGACCGCCGCTGTCGCCATAGGTGAGTACGTTCGATTGATCGCCGGCGGACTTCAAGACCTCTTGTCCCCAACAGGGGAACAATACTTGGTCATAGTTCTTGAGAGTATTGAGGCTTCCGACGAGCGTCGACTCAGCCGGGGTGGCGTTGTTGATCTGCGCGCCATTGCCCTTGTACAGCTCCATCCGGGCGGTTCCGCCTGGGTTGCCGAACTCGGCCTGATCGACGCCCATCTTGAGGAGCACGCACTCCATGCCATCCACTCCGCCCGTCGAAATGGCGGTGAGCGGGATGTCGCCTTCATTCTTGTTGCGCGGCATATGAATGTCGCCGACCGCCGTGGTCACGCACTGCGCAACATTGAAGGAGACCTGGCGTCGCCATCGACCGAGCTGAATCACGATGGGGATGCCGTTACCGACAGGGACGTTGGTGAGCGTGAACGTTCCATCCACCGCGGTGGTCGTCTGCACGAGCGGATCGCCCGTGACGTCAGCGCCGCACTGGCTGCACTGCACACCCTTGGTGAACGCCTTGACGGCCGAGTTCGGCACATACACCAGCACGCCCGGAACGGGATCTGGGTTGCCATACTTGATGATAGTTCCGGCGACGACCTTGCCCGTGATGGTGGTGGTGCCGCTGTCGCACTGCACCTGCTGTTTGCACAGGTTGAGACACGGGATGTTGTTGCCGCAGACGCTCGATTTGCCGCCGCCGCCACATATGTTGGGGAGCGTGCAGGTGCCGCAGTTCAGCAACCCACCACAACCATCACCCGCCGGCCCACAGTCGAAACCAAGCGCATTGCAGGTGGTCGCGTTGCAAATCACCGCACCATCAGGGCCGACGTTGGAGATGCCGCCGCACTGACTGAAGCCCTTACCGCCGCAGAATTCGGGGAGCGTACAGTCGCCGCACTGGAGTAGTCCGCCGCACCCGTCCGCGTTCGGACCGCAGGTGAAGCCGAGGTCCTGGCAGCTCTTCGGCTTGCAGCTGTTGTCGACGATGCCGCCATCGGAGTTGAAGATCGAGCCGTCGTCGTCGATGCCGGCTTCGCCACCAGGAACGAACGTGCTCACGCCCGAGTCATCTCCGCACGAGGCGACCGCCCCAGCAAAGCTGACGATCCCCACCAACCCCGCGAGCGCAAAACCGATACCCTGAACCCTCATGGGAAGCCTCATCTAGTAAGTCATCACCGACTGCCAAACTTGGCAGAGGGCCGAAATGGCCAACTTTCCAGACTAGTGCCTTTGCCGCCTAAACTCCAGTCAATTCACAGGAAGACGGAAAGACGGGAAGGTTGGAGAGATCGTCAAAGGCCGTTTGTCAGCGCGTTCAAGTTTGGCAGGCCAGTTTGGCAGGCCAGTTTGGAGCCCCAAACCTTCCCGTCTTCCCGTCTTCCTGTTCCATCTACCTCTGCATCGCCGCGAGGGCGCCGAGGGTTGGGTGAATTTCGTCGCGTTTCGGTGATTGATTGAAACGGGCGTCAATTGGGTGTGGGCGGGATGACGACAGTGTTGATGGGTTGGACGCTCGCGCCTGCTGGATACGCGTAGCTCACGGCTTGCGAGTAGAGCGAAGTGGAGGCCGCGGAGCCCCAACCCCACACTGTGAGTGCGAACGGCACATCGCTCTTGGCCTCGTGGCGGCCGTTGTCGCAGTTGCCTACTTTGGCGAAGTTGCCAGTCACCAGATCCGCCCGCGTGTACTCGTAAAGACCGCTCGACCCGACGGGCATCCAACCCGCGAGCGTGCCCTTGCAGTCGAGGGTCACGTCGTGAAACGCGTTGTCCTTGCCCTTCTGCCGAACGAACAAGAGCTCAGTCTCTGGGTAGGTAGGGTCGGTGAAGAATATGTAGTCCGCGAGGTATTGTGCGGGCGGGATGACATTGACGAACTCGGGATCCCCCGCGCACTTGAGCGGATCGCTCGACCAGTTGGGGTTCTTGGTGCAGCCAGTCATGTGCGCGCCGAAGAAGAATGGGTGCTGGGCGTCTTGTGCCTTCACGCTGTATTGACCGGCAGAGTCATACTCGACGACCTGTCCGCGCTTGAGCGTCGTCGGCGCGCCCATTTGAGGCGGATCGAACGTGAGTGTCGTGCCGTCCACTGCGCCAACGAAGCGCCACGGTGGCTTCTCTTCCGGCGCGTTCGGGTAGCGATTGCGATAGCGAAGCGCGACATACTCAGAACCCAATGCCTTCACTGGCGGGATCTGTTGGTGCATCCCGTCGCACGCGGCCGCCTCGATATTGGTGCAACCGTGACCGCCCCAACTACCGATCGCCTTGGTCGACGACAGCACGCTGCCTGAGAGATCCATGGGCTGCTGGAGTCGAATCACTTGGCCCTTCTTGAGGCCCGTGTACGTGTGAGGGACGTTCTGCGCGGCAGCAGCGACACCGCCACCACCTACCACTGCGGCCGTGGGGACGATGGTCACGTCCGTGCCGTCTTCTTGAGCGACGAACGCGATCCATGGGTTGCCGAAGCCAGTCTCGCTCCACGCTGCGGTGGTGACATAGTTGTTGTCCCACGCGGAGGTCGGCAATAACAAAGTAGCGCCGGTGACCGCGCTCGATCCTCCGCCATAAGGGAATATCGTCGCTGCGACGACCGGTGCGTTGGTGGAGATATGGAACGCATCGCCGATCGCCGTACCGGCCGTGCTCGCGCCGCCTTTGACGCCCACGTTGCCAGGGCACGTCGCGTTGTCGTCCGACAGAAAAAAGATCGCGACGCCACCCGTTGGGATCGTGTTGTTGACCAACGGCGTGTAGGTGGTGCTCGTGCCGCTGCCTTGTGGTGAGTAGCCGATGTTGGTGAACGTCTGTGCGCCGCGGTTGATGGTCACCGTGACGGGCGAGCCCCACGTGTTCGACACGAAGGTCGCAAAGCAAGTCTGGCCGACGAAGTCAGTCGCGGGCACCGCGTAGTAGTCGCAACCTACGCTCGACTTGTTGGCCTTGGCGGCGTCACACGCGGGGACGCATACGCCCGCTGCGCAGCCTTCGCTCGGTGGGCACGTCGAGACGACGTTGTTGTTGCAGTCCAGGATGTTGTGCAAGTCGCCAGAGCACTTGCCGCAGTTGCCGCCGTTGGAGTCCGCGCTTCCGGTGTCGCCGAACGGGTTGATGTCTGCGTCGCCCTGTGGTTGCGGGCCGTCTGTGGCGGCATCAGGGTCGTCGAAGGTGTTCGGCGTGGAGCTTCCACACGACGACAAGAGCCCGAACCCGACCGGAGCCAACACGACAAGACCGACAGCCACATAAGAGATCGGGCGCATGAGCACCTCCCAACCGTAAAAGACTATCTCATCACGCGAAGAAGCCAACCGCGGCGTGACTCACGAGCGAGCCGTCATCGGAGTCGACCGACTGCTCATAATGCAGCACGCTCGCCGAGGTCGTGGGTCCGAGCACCTCCAGCAACGTCCAGATTGGCGCGAGACCGCACACGCGACGTGTGTCCAGATCGGCGGCGACGTGCTCCCAGAAGTCTCCGCTTCGTCGCGTCGTCGCGTGCGTGAGCGACGCGCGATCCGTCTGCTCGATCGCGGCGAGCGCAGCCTTGTCAGGCGCTTGATCGCCGAAGCGCGGCCCGACGTGCGCGAGATCGGCGCCTGCGATCACCACCACCTTGCCAGGGCTCGCTTGCACGATCTCTTGGAGCGCGTCCACGAAGCGCGCGACATCATCCGTCTCGCGCGGGTGGTCGCCGCTCGCCTGTTGCTTTCCCAAACCCGCCAAGATGGGCACTACGCGCGCCGCACGTCCGCCGAGCGCGTGCTTGAGGAACACGGCTTGGAACTCGATCGAGTGCTCTCGCTTGTGATTCAGCTCGTCGTAATAGGGATCGAAGCGCGCGGCTCGCTCCAGCTTGGCGATCACCTCGACGTCGGCGTGGAGCGCGCCGAGCGGCGTGTCGTAGGACTTTCGCGTGAGCGAGAACGGCTCGCGCATCGGCGCGTGCGATGTGCCTAGCAGCACGAACGTCTCGGCCTCCTCGGGCAGCATGGATGCGAGCGCCGCGTACGCGCGACCGTACCCAGCAGCCCCTCGCCATGGATCGATGTGCGGAGAGACGAGACCGATGATCCGAGACTCAGTCCGTCTCTCGAGCTCGCGTGGGATGCACTTGTTCTCGATGTAATCAGTGAGCGCGGTGGGTTCGCTCGGATACGCGGCGCCTGCGTGAGATGCGTCGCGCGTCTTGCTCTCCGCGAACGCACGCTTGGTCTCACGGAGCCGCGCGTCGAACGTCTCTCCCTCGAGAAAGCCAGCCTCGTCCAGCTCGCGCACCAGATCCATGACGATGACGACAGGCACCTTCGTCTTGAACTGCTTCTGCATTTGCGCCGCGATCTCCGCGCACGTGAACGACCCCGTCATGCGCGCCACGATCTGCATGAGCGCGGGCGGGATGACCGCGTGGCCATCCGCGATGCCCTGAGTGTCTCGCAAGACGAGCACCTGGCCGTGCGTCGGATCGGGCACGAAGATCGTCTCGAGCGCGCGCAGCCTCGGCCTCGTCGGAACTGCCATCCTCACACCCTGCCAGCCACACACGACGGGACGCAACCCCCAGAAATCGGAAGGGGAGCAGGATCGGGATCGGGACAGATCGAACGCCGATTGCAACATGCTGACAATGCTGCCTCTGGCGTGTGCAAGGCTCCTCCTCCGAGGGGACCGCAGCGCCTAGGCCGCGCTGCATCGTGCCCGAGTTTATCGCAGGCTCGGTCACTCACACACTCAATTGGCACCTCGACGCAGCGTGATAGAAGGCGAGCGTGATCGCGCTCGTGTTCGCACAAGGCACAGTCGAGCTGATTGGCCTCGCGCCTAGCGATCCGCCGTTGCATGCCGCGCTCAGGTTCGACGCGAGGAGCGGATCTTTTCGCGCGCCCGCGCATCGCTACGCGGACATCGTCCGAGCGCTCATGAAGGCGAAAGTCTCCTACGAAGATCGCGCTCGCGCTTACGTCGTGCTCGAGTCTGGCGCGCGCGTGCACCGCGAGCCTCGGCCGTACCAGACCGAAGCGCACGCCGCGTGGTCTGCTGCGCGCGGTCGCGGGGTCGTCGTGCTGCCGACCGGCGCGGGCAAGACACATGTCGCGATCATGGCCATCGACGAAAAGCGTCGCAGCGCGCTCGTGGTCGCGCCCACGCTCGATCTCGTCCGCCAATGGTACGACCTGCTCGGCGCCACGTTCGGTGAGCCCATCGGACTCGTCGGCGGTGGCTCTCACGAAGTCCATCCGATCACTGTGACGACCTATGACTCCGCGCATCTGCACATGGAGCATTTCGGGGCTAAATTCGGCCTCGTCGTGTTCGACGAGTGCCACCACCTCCCAGGCCTCGCGTATGCGACCGCGGCGCGCGCGTGCCTCGCGCCTTACCGACTCGGTCTCACCGCGACACCAGAGCGCACTGACGGTCGCGATCTCGTGCTCGACGATCTCGTCGGACCGATCGTCTATCGCAAAGACATCGTCGAGCTCTCTGGCGAGTACCTCTCGGACTACGAGACCGAGCACGTCGAGGTGGAGCTCTCCCCCGAGGAGCGCGCCGAGTACGACTCCGAGCGCGCGATCTATGTGGCGTTCATCCGCAAGAGCGGCATACGCATGGGCAGCCCGACGGGTTGGAGCGATTTCATCATGCTCTCCTCGCGCTCCGCCGACGGTCGACGCGCGATGGCCGCGTACAGACGCCAGCGCGAGATCGCGTTCACGGCGCCCGCCAAGCTCGCGTTCCTCGAGCACCTCTTGCACCTGCACTCGGACGGTCGCGCGATCGTCTTCACGCAAGACAACGCGACTGCCTATTTGGTATCGCGAAGATTCTTGCTCCCGTGCATCACGCACCAGACCAAGATCAAAGAGCGCAGCGCGATCCTCAAGGGACTATCGGACGGCACGTTCACGGCAGTCGTCACCTCCAAGGTCCTCAACGAGGGCGTGGACGTGCCCGAGGCAAACGTCGCGATCGTCCTATCTGGAAGCGGATCCGTGCGCGAACACGTGCAGCGCCTCGGCCGTGTGCTGCGCAAACAAGAGAACAAACGCGCTGTGCTGTACGAGCTCGTGACGCGCGCTACTACGGAGTCGAACACGAGCGAGAGACGGAGAGAGCATAGTGCTTATCGCTGAACGACTCATCGCGCCCCTAGTACCTCGTCACAGAGAATTCGACAGGTCGAATTCCGCAGCTCCGCTGCGCCGAGGTACTAGACGGTCCCGGGGGCTCCGCCCCCTTTTGCCCCCGAAATCAGCTCCCGCCGATTTCCTAGTACTCAACAGCTCAAT
>JANYHY010000195.1 GCA_025362165.1 Myxococcales bacterium
GTTCGAGGTCAGCGAGACGCGGGAGGACAAAGCTGTCTCTCGCGAGCTGAAGGCGATCGCGGGCCTCGATCCCACGCCTCCGCCGCCTACCGCGAGCCAAGCTGATTCGGGCGAGATCGACGCGTTGCTCGCCGACGTGCCGGTGAGCAAGCCAGTCGTTCCCACACGCGACGAGATCAAGCGACGACGACCTTCCAGGGAGCCCGCGAAGCCGAAGCAGCCTTCGATCGCCGACGATCGCCAGCTCCCCACCGAACCGACGAAGATCAAGCGGCAGCCCTCGATCACTGGCGAAAACAAGAAGGTTCAAGGACCGAGCAACCTCGTGTTCATCGTTCTCGTGCTGGTGTTCTTGGTCGCAGGTGCCGCTGCGCTCTGGACGCTCAAGCCTGGCTTCTTCACCGGGCGAACTCCGGAGAAGCTTCAAGAGGAGAAGGAGCAAGTGGAGAAGGAGCGGCAGCGCATCGCCGCGCTCAACGCGATCCCGCAGTGCAGGACGTCCCTCGTCGTCAGTGATGCGCCAGAGGAGTCGGAGATCCTCGTGCGCGTGGGACAAGCCCCCGCAGACATCGCCAACATGCCCGTGGGGGTGCGCCTCGAGTTCGTGGCGATGGCAGAAGGCTTCGCGCCCAAGCGCGCGGTGGTTCCGCTCGGCACCGTTTGGGATGCGAACGGACCGAACGGTAAGCCGCGCTTCGAGCTCGCCGTGCAGCTCGACAAGTCGAAGGTGAAGCCAGGTCAGCTCGACGCGTGGCCTGCGGCGGACCCTGGCGCGACCGAGGTCGGCGGAAAAGGAAACGGCCCCCCTGGAGTCGTGCACGCCATCTCGACGCCAAAAGGCGCAGAAATATGGCTCCTCGCGGGCCTCGGCCCGACGTCGAGCGTGGATGACCTCATCGCTTGCGACGCGGACGTGGATGTCCTCGTGGTGGGCAGCAAGAGCTTCCGAAAGCGCGTCCACGTGACGGCTGCGGAGTTCGTCGCAGACGCGATTAAGCCTGGATGGCGGATCGCGCGAACGTCGATTGGACAGAAGCCCAAATAGATCTCTCGCCCGACGGCGAGTTGCTGTATTTTCTGGTTCGGGAGAACGCTCATGCACGAACAAGACATGGCCATCATTCGCGCGCTGGTTCCGGTGGCGTGGGCGGACGGCGTCTTCAAGGAAGAAGAGAAGGAGACGCTCGAGGCGCTCCTAGACGCGTTTGGCGCAAGCGACACCGAGAAGGCGGACCTGCGCGCGTTCGCTGCAGAGAAAAAGACGATAGAGGACATCAACCTCCAGGATCTTTCGGCGGACGATCGCCGCGTGCTCTTGCAGCACGCCACGCTCTTGTCGTTCGTGGACGGCGATCAAGATCAGAAGGAGCTCGACTTCTTGAACGCGCTCGCCGCAAAGCTGAAGCTGCCGCCCGACGAGGCGAAGGCGCTGCTAGACGCGGCGGCTACCCGCGCGAAGAAATTCCTCGACCTGCTGAAGTAACGCCTCTGGGGAACGTCACGGCTTCGGGCGAAGCGCTTCGATTTCTTTGAGGAGCGCGGTCGGGCTGAAGGGCTTGGTGTAGTACGCGGTCGCGCCCACGCCGAGCGCGCGCTGCTTGCTTTGTGCGTCGTCCATCGCGCTGATGATCAGGATGGGCACCGCCCTGGTGGTGTCCTCTGCGCGGAGGCGCTCACAGACCTCGAACCCGTCCAAGCTCCCCGGGAGGTTGAGGTCGAGGAGGATGACGTCTGGCGTGCGCACGCGCGCAGACTCAATTCCGCGCGCACCCGTCGGCACTGCGACGACCTCGTGACCGCGACCCGCGACCAACGCTTCGATCATTTGACGGATCGAATCGGAGTCTTCCACGATGAGGATTCGCATCGGGGCGAAGCATACACGCTCTCGCGCGAGTGGCTAACGGCGAAAGGCGACAGCGACGCGCAGCCCGCCGCGCGGAGAATCGCTTAGCTCGAACGTCGCGCCTTGCCACGCGGAGATCTCGGACGCGAAGTAGGTCGGCAAGTTGGTAGGGCGCCCGTACGTTCCTGGTTCGATCTCTAGAGCAGCGAAGGCGCGTCGCGCTGCGAGCGGGAGCGGCGGACCGGCGTCGTCCACTGTGATGCGTGGGCCTGCCTCTTCGTCGGTGACGCCGACGTGGATCTCCGAGCCTCGCGGCGATGAGGCGATCGCTTGACCCAGCAACTGATCGAGCAACAGGCCTGCAGCGCGCGGCGCCACGCGCCCGATCGCTGGGGTTGGCGCGGAGCACTTGAGAATGACGCCGAACCTCTCAGCGCGGTTGTGGTGTGTCTTGACGTGAGCAGTCGCGAGCTCGGCGATGTCCACCGGACCAGGGATTTCGCTCGCATCCAGCGCGCCGACGTGCGCGAGCGTCACTGAGAGATCTTGTGCCTGCGTCACCGCGCGACGGATCGCTTGCGAACGCTCGTCTTGCGGATCTTGGCTCACGGCCGAGAGCTCTCGCACCGCTGGCGCGAGCGCCGCGCGGAGCTCGCCTGCGACTCCCGACGCGAGTCGCGTGAGCATCGCGAAGCGCTCGTGCGCGTCGGATCCACCCAAGGGCGGCGGGAACGTGGAGGGCGAGACCGCCTCTTCGTGTGGAGAGAACGCCTCCGCGAGCTCACGCGCGTAGGCCTCGCCTTGCTTGCGCGCCTCTTCGAGCTCCTTTTGGAGCGCCTCACGCTCTTTCTTCTCGCTCACGCCGTCCGCGGGGAGGCTCACGATCTCCATGCCGCCCTCGAGCTCGAGCTTTCCGCCGTAGCGCGTCGCCATGCGAGAGAGCCACGCGCGCTCTGTCTCCGCGGACGACGAGCTGTCGGGGCCGAGTACGACTCCGACCTTGACGTCATCGCCCTCGCGCTTGACGCTGATCGCGCCTTCGGTGCCCTGCCCGTGCATCACCAGGAGCTGCAACATGCGGCGCAGCTCGGCCTCGTCGCCGAAGACTTCGGTGCCGCTGCCTGGCTCGATCGACACACGAGCGTCGGGTGCGACCTCCCAGAGGAGCGCGGCGAGATCGATTCTGCCGCGGCGCTGCCCGAACTTGGATGGCTTGTGGTGCAGCCCGGAGAGCATCTTCATCGCGTCATCGAGCGCGTCCAGCGTCGCGTCGAGGTGCTCTGGGTTCGAGCCTGTAGCGAGCGGCGGGTTGGTCTTCAGCACCTGCACGCCCACTCGGAGTCTTTCCGCGGCGCCGGCGGCCTCTTGTGTGAGCAGCCACCCCAACTCTTGACGCGTCAATCGACCTTTGGACACGGGTCGAGCATACGGCAAGCACGCCGCAAAACGCCAGGATGACGCCTCTGTCGGCGGCGAACGTACGGGGCTCAGCGCGAGGAGGCGCTGGTCTTTCGCTGTGCGGTGCCTGCCATCGCCCACTCGCGCTCGATGCGCGCCGCGGGCCATTCGAGCGAGATCTTCGACCCGCTGACAGTCATTGTGAGATCTGAGGCGGGCGGCGGGAGAGAGACACTCTTCGCGCCTGCGAGCGCTTTGAGCGCCGCCGGCTCCGCGCGGAGCGCCGCGACACCGACAGCCGAAAGGCACGCGACGAGGCCGCTCGTGAGCATTGTGGAGATCACGGCACGCACGCTCTGCGAACCGAGCGCTAGCTGCGTCGCTGCACGCGCCTCGTCGAGGTTGGCGCAGACGAGCGCAGTGGGCTCGGTGATGACGGCGTTCGCAGAGGGCGTCGCGATCACGAGGAGCTGAGTCCCCCTCCAGGGTGCGGGGCTGGGTACCGCCGGCAGCGTGCGCTTGGTGCCCCCATCGGACGCACGCTTCTCGCGCGCGACGAGCACGTCATCGGTTGGCAGCGTGCGCGGAACAGTGACGCGAACGGGCCGCTTGAAGCCGCGGGGATCGCCGATGCTGCCCGTGGCGACGGCGTACGCCACAGTCTCGGCGGAGGCGACGATGAAGCCTTGACCCTTCGTCGCGGGCTCGGGATCGCTCGTGCGGATGCTCACGCCGCCCTCTTGCGGTGGGTACAGCTTGCCGAGCAAGAGGCGTTGATCGGGCTCCGCGAGGCGTGCGCCGGTGGCGACGAGATCCGCGAGCGCCCCTTCGGTCGCGAGCACCTCGAGCATCTGTCGCGTGGGCACCGCCAACAACAAATCGAGACGCGGCGGCACGCGCTTGGACTTGAGCAGCGCAGCAGCGGCGAGAAGATCCCGAAGCGTGGCGCCCGTGTCCCCTCCGAGGATCGCTTGATTGACCGGTTTTCCAGCCAGATCGCGCACTCCGCGGACCTTGCCTTGCTCGTCGCGCAAGAGCGGATCTACCGCCGAGAGATCGACCTGTATGACCTCGTCGACAGGAGCGCCTGCGTCTGGCGCGAGCGCGCGGTGCGCTTTGCTGCGTCGTTGATCGCGCAGGTACACCTCGGTGCGCTCGTCGCTCGTGAACACCGAGGCCCACGCACCTAGCTCTGGCGCGAGCGACGCGAGCACTGCGCGTTCGCTCACAGACAACAGCCGCGCGGAGGGTCCGCCGAACTCGAGCACGACGGGCGCGTGATGCTTCGCCTCGACGCGCGCGACCGCTTCTCCGACTCCGCGCCGCAACAGCTCGAGCGCAACATCGCGCGCGCAGACGAACGGACGAACGCGACCCGAAAGCAACACTTGGATGCTGCGCGGCGGCCGCAACGTCACGCGCCCCGTTGACAGCGCCTCACCAAGCTGCGACGGCGACGCCAGCACAGTAAGCATGCCTACGCCTCCGCACGCGCCCATGCGCGGATCGTCCGTGAGGCACAAACGCGCCGGACTCGCGAACCGCTCGAGGTGCACAGCGCTCGGGAAGCCGACGCCAGGTCGCCCAACGAGGATGCCGTGCGAGACGAAGTCCGCGGTGGTCGCGGCATCGGGAGCATCCGAGATCGACGTGACGCAGTTGCCGTCGTAGGCGATCGCCACCTCGACAGCAGCCTTTTTCAGGCCCATCGAGGACGCCTCGGCCAGAGCGCGACCCGGCGCGCGTGAAAGCGCGACCTGATCCACCTTGACTACGGTCACATCACCGACGAGAGACGGATCGTCTGCACGTCCAGCGAGGACCTTCTGAGCCATGGTGCGGGGGGGATCCCCAGCTTTGGCGCGCATGCGTTCTATGCCTGACTTTGGGCTGCGACCCAGCGCGAGCGCGTCGGGTCTGAAGGAAACGAAGCGCACGGGAAGCTACAACCTGTTACGTCCAGGAAGCAAGGGAGAACGCGGCGGCCATCTCGTCGCGTGCTCGGCCAGCATCAATAGTTGACCCCCGACGGTCGCCACCTCTACGCTTTGCTCCATGTTCAAAGACGCGCTCCGTGAGCTTGTAGAGAAGGTCGACGGCGGTTTGGCCAGCCTGCTCATGGACTCCAGCGGCATCGCGCTGGAGAGCTACGCCAAAGAGGGCGCCCCATTCGACATCGACACGATCGGCGTCGAGTTCAGCGTCGTCATCGGCGCGATCAAGCGCGCGAGCGAGATGCTCGAAGCGGGTGAGGCGCGCGAGATGGCTGTCGCGACCGAGAAGATGATCACGCTGATTCGCATGGTCGGCGACTCCTACTTCCTCGCGCTCACGATGGCGCCCGACGGCAACTTCGGAAAAGGGCGCTACATGATGCGACTCTCTGCGCCAAAGCTCGCCACAGAATTGTTGTGACTCGCGTCCTCTGCGTCTCGGGGCCGAACCTCCAACTCCTCGGCACACGAGAGCCCGAGATTTACGGCACGATGACGCTCGCGCAGCTCCACGCGAAGGTGCGCGCGCGCGGCAAGGAGCTAGGCGCGAGCGTCACTTGCAAGCAGAGCAACCACGAGGGTGAGCTCTGCGATTGGATCGGCGGCGCGGGCGGCAAGTACGACGGCCTCTTGCTCAATGGCGGCGCTCTCTCGCACACCTCGCTCGTGTTGTTCGATGCGATCAAGGCGGTCGCCCTGCCCTGCGTGGAGGTCCACCTGTCCAACCCAGAGGCGCGTGACGCGTATCGTCACAAGTCGATGATCGCGGGGGCCTGCGTGGGCAAGGTGGTGGGGTTTGGCCCCGACAGCTACGTGCTCGCGCTGGAGGGTCTGATCGCCAGGCTGCGCGCGTAAGTCCGTTCGCGCTCGAAGGGGCTCGCATCTGCGGCAAAGCTTGGATTATTGTCGCGCTCCTCATGATCGAGACCGACAAGCTTCGCGCGCTCATCGACGTGCTGATCGAAAAGGACGTCGCGGAGTTCGAGCACGAGGACGAGAGCGCGCGCATCAAGATCGTCCGCGGCAAAATCGCCGTCCAAGCCCCCGTGATGATGCAGCACCATGCGCCCACGCACGCGGCTGTGCCCGCGCCCACCAAGGCGGACGAAGCGAGCGACGACACGTTCATCACGAGTCCGTTCGTCGGCACGTTCTATCGCTCGCCGAGCCCCGACGCGCCGCTGTTCGTGGACATCGGTTCGGTCGTGCGGCCTGGGCAGACGCTCTGCATCATCGAGGCGATGAAGCTGATGAACGAGATCGAGAGCGAACTCTCGGGGACCGTCGTCGAGATCCTCGCGCAGAACGGCAAGAGCGTGGAGTTCGGCCAGAAGCTCTTCCGCGTCAAGAAGGCGTAGGGCCCGCGTGGCCGTCTTCAAGAAGATCCTCATCGCCAACCGCGGCGAGATCGCGCTGCGTGTGCTGCGCGCTTGTCGCGAGCTCGACATCAAGACGGTCGCCGTGCACTCGGAGGTCGACGCGCGCGCGCTCCACGTTCGCTTCGCCGACGAGGCCGTGTGCATCGGTCCCGCTGCGGCGAGCAAGAGCTACCTCAACATCCCAGCGATCATCAGCGCGGCTGAAATCACGGGCGCAGACGCGGTGCACCCTGGCTACGGCTTCTTGTCGGAGAACGCCGAGTTCGCGCGCATCTGCGCGAAATGCGGGCTGACGTTCATCGGGCCCTCGCCCGAGGCGATGCGTGCTTGGGGCGACAAAGTCACCGCGCGCACGAACGCGAAGCGCTTCGGGTTGCCGCTCTTGCCTGGCAGCGAAGTGTTGCGCGACACGGCGCACGCGATCGACGAGGCGAAGCGCGTCGGCTTCCCCGTCATCCTCAAGGCGTCCGGCGGCGGCGGCGGGCGCGGCATGCGCGTCGTCCGCACCGAAGCGGAGATGGAGTCCAACTTCACACAAGCGCGTCGCGAAGCAGAGAGCGGCTTCAAGAACCCCGACGTCTTTCTCGAGAAGTTCGTCGAGAGGCCCAAGCACATCGAGTTTCAAGTCCTCGCGGACGCGCACGGCGGGGTGTGGACGCTCGGCGAGCGCGAGTGCTCACTGCAGCGACGCCACCAGAAGATCATCGAAGAGGCGCCGAGTCCCGCGCTCTCGATGGAGAAGCGCCAAGAGCTCGGCGAGGTGATCCGCAAGGCGATCCGAGAGACTCACTACACGTCGCTCGGCACGCTCGAGTTCATCATGGACGAGGACAAGAACCTCTATTTCCTCGAGATGAACACGCGCGTGCAGGTGGAGCACCCAGTCACGGAGATGGTCACGGGGCTCGATCTCGTCGCGCTCCAGATCCGCGCCGCGATGGGCGAGAAGATCGAGCTGCCGGACACACGCCCGTGGAGCTTCCGCGGTCACGCCATCGAGTGTCGCATCAACGCCGAGGATCCGACTTCGTTCGCGCCGTGGCCTGGGCTCATCACCGAGTATCACCCAGCGGGCGGCGCTGGCGTGCGCGTGGACTCCGGAGTGTACGGAGGCTGGCGTGTGCCCGCTGACTACGACTCGCTCATCGCCAAGCTCATCGTCCACGCACCAACACGAGCAGAGGCGATTGTGCGAATGAAGCGAGCGCTCTCGGAGTTCATCGTCGGCGGCATTCGCACCAACATCTCACTGCACAAGCTGCTGCTCGAAGACGCAGAGGTCGTCGACGGGACGATGACGACGCGCACGATCGAGCGGCTAATCCGCGACAACGCCGAAAAGGCGAGATTGCCGTCGCCTCCGGCGAGCGACAACAACTAAGGCGATTGGCTTCGCCAGCCCCAATCAGGGGCTTGACTCGGGCTCGACGAGGTCCACCTCGCGCTCGGTCGGCGAGACGACGCGCGTCACCAAGAAGCGATCTCCCTTCGGCGACGGCACGAACACACCCACCGTGACCTCCTTCGGGTAAACCTCGATCGCCTCACCAGTTGACAAGTCAACGATCCACGCGCCCCTGTCGAATGCGTAGATTCGCTTGCCGTCTGGGAAGAAGCCCCACTCGCGGATGTCCGTGTGCAGGCCGATCGTTCGCACCGATCGTGAGCGCAGATCGACCCAGACGAGATCGCCCGCAGCGGTCGACAAGAACTGCTGTCCCGCGACGTCCCAGCGCAACGAGAATGGATCTCCGCTCGGCTTGGGGATCGCCGTGACCGCGGCGCGCACATCCATGCAGGTGATGTCCTCGGTGCGCATGCAGATGCGATCCCCCAGCGGAGAGAGTCGCACGTCCGATATGGGTGTCTCGCGCGTGCCGATGGCGATCGCGGTCACCTCGCCCGTGGTCGCGTCGATTTTGTGCACGTGCATGTACGCGCGCGTCGACACCATCACGGGGTAGGTCGACTTGCCAGCGACGAGCCACGTCTTGCCGTCTTCCGAGGCGTCCGCGGCACCGCACAGCTCTGGGCCGACCGGCGTAGGAGCTGCCAGCGGATGTGTGAGATCGACGCGCATCAACCGGCACTTTTTCCAGAACAGGAGCTCGTCATCACCGATGAAGCGCGCGACGAACGCCTCTTGCCACTTGCCAGCCACCGCGGCGGTCGCGGTGTCCACGACAGTCACCGTGTCTGTGTCGTCATCGAGCAAGTAGAGGTGCTTGCCGTGCGCCGAGAAGCCGGCCTCGTGCACTGCGCTCGCGATCTTCATTCCCTCGGGGTGCGCGCCAGAGACGATCGCCCCGCCAGAGAAAGAGGTGGTGCGCGCGTCGACGAAATAGCTAGCGCCGTCTGGAGAGAAGATCCCCGCAGACGATCCCTCGAGAGGGACGCGCGTCTTCTTGAATTTGCGGGGAACGAACTTGAGCGCCACGTCCGTGTCGCGATGAAACGGAGCCGGATCTGCCGCGGGAGCGACAACAACCGCCCCCTCCTCTCTCACCCCCGTCGTAGTAGCCACCCGCACCGCCGGCGCTGGCTCACAAGCCCAACACAACCCCACCACTAAACCAACACGCCACCAACTCATCCCTAGGAGCGCGGCGATTGCCGCCGAGACCAAGCGAGCCCTAGGAGCGGATGAGGAGCCGTACTCCCGCACGGCGACCATTTGGGGCGTGCCAACGGCACCTCCACTTGCCGAAGGCCGTTGATGTCCGCCGAAGGTGGCATCAAGCCCCGACGACGGGATCGCGCCGGTATCGACGGAAAGCGCCACGTTCCTAGTTGCCTTCCCAGCGGAGCGACTCACCTTGCGTGGTGGAGATTCGCTGCTGGTTCATGCCGCCGTTGTTGCTGGTGTAGAGGCCACCGCGCGTGGAGAAGAACGCGACCATGCGACCGTCGGGCGAGCAGGCGGGGTACGTGTTGGAGCCTTGGTCTTGCGTGAGCCTCTTCATGCTCGCAGCGCTACCGTCGGCCGAGACACTGAAGATGTCCCAGGTCGCTCCATCGCGCCCCATGAAGAGGATCTTCATCCCCTCCGGATCGTTGCACCACGCTGGCGCCATGTTGTAGGTGCCGCGCCACGATACGCGCTTGTTGTCGACGTAGATCTGCGGGCTGCCGCCTTGATTGCTCACATATGCGAGCTGTCCGCCGGGCCCGAACGCAGGGTGCGTGTTGAGTCCGCCGGCGGTCACCTTCGCGAGGTTCGTGCCATCTGGGTTGCCTACCCAAATGTCGCTCGCGCCGTTCTGCGACACCACGAGCGCCATCTTGCTGCCGCCGAACGCTACGCCGAACACGAGGCCCGCTTGTCGAACGACCGCGGCCGGGTTGCCGATCTTGAACAGCGCGTACCCGCCGTCCGGGAGACCGCCTGCATAATACACGCTTCCGCTGTAGATGGCTGGAGCGAGCGCGACGTTGGATGCGGCTGTGAGGTGCGAGAGGTTCTGGCCGTCGTTGTCGATCGTGAAGACGCCTTTTTGGCCGCGACCCGTCGTCGCGCTGAACACGAGCCTCGAGCCGAAGCTCCCCGCGGTGCCGGTGAAGTACTTGATGACCTCGTTGACGAACTGATGCACCGCGACGCGCACGTTGCCCGGCGCGACGTCGTAGTCCTTCTTGAGCACAGCCTCTGCGCCACGCGACACCATGAAGAGCTTGAGCTCCACATGGAGCTGACCGTTGCGCATCGCCGTGAGGCCCTTGATCACGCCATCCGCGCCCACGTTGCGCCAGGACGTGGGATCGATCGTGTTGGCCTCGGCCGCGAGGTTCGCGGTGAAGCTCGCAGGATCGAGGACTTGAAACATCGAGCTCAGCACGAAGTCGCGCGACGCCGTGTCCGTGCCGCTCTTGCTATTGTCCGCGTCGCCCGCCCATGACGGTAGCGCGATCTTGAAGAGCGCGCGGTTGCCGCCCGAGACGACGATCTGCGTCACCTGGCCGCCCGTGGGGGCGCCGACCGTGGGCAGCGCGCTCGCCGCGGGTTGCTGCGCTACCGCAGGCCATTCGAGCACGAGAGCGCCGAGCGCAGTGAGTACGGAGAGCGCGGCGGCTGTCCTCATTCCTCCTCGCCTTCGTCGAACAACAACTGGGCTCATTTGCATCGTGATGTGTCTCCGTGAAGATCGCCCGACAGCACTACTTGTACCGTACGACCCTTGTATTGGTCAGCCACTTCTGGCGGAGGTTCCGGCAATGACGTGCGATCGTCGAGGAGCTTCTGCAGCATGGACTGCGCCGAGTCGTCGAACAGCTCATTGCCGCTCGCCTTGATCGGCTCGGTCCGAACGTGCCAGATGACCATGCGCGGGCTGATGTTGAACTGCACCACGACGCACAACTTGTTCGCGTCACCTTGAGAGATCACTGTCGGATATTGCCATCGCTCGTGGAAGAACGCGCCGAGCCGCGCGGCGTACATGTCGCCCGCGTGCACCTTCGACGGATCCGTCTCGAGGCCGCCCTCCACGCCTTCTGGGCTGCCGATCTCCGGGCGCGCCACGCCTGCATCTTCGGCGAACGGATCGCTCTTCTTCACGAGCGAGTTGATGTCCGAGTTGTCCACGTTCGGCGGTGGAGTCCCAGCATCCGACTTCTTGGTGGGATCGTCGGTGGACGCGCTCAGATCGTGCTTGGGCGCGGTGGCCTTCTGCGGGACCAATCGATCGGGCAGCTTGTTCGGATCGAGCGGCTTGCCGAGCTTGAGCAGAGACGCCGCAATCACGGGCTTGGAGACGCTCTCTTTCGTGTCGTCCAGCGCTTCAGGCATCGGGTGCATCGCGCGAACGATGAGGACGATGAGCGGGAGAGCATGCAGCGCCACGGCGATCGCGATCCCCATCGCGACCTCGTCGCCCGAGTGCGCTGGTTTGAACTTGATGGATTCGTTCGCGAGCGCCACGGTGCCTTAGTTCTACTTCA
>JANYHY010000230.1 GCA_025362165.1 Myxococcales bacterium
CCACAGCATGGACTCGGATCGAGTGGGCTCACGCCGCATCTGCCGAGCAAAGCAATGAATAGTAAAAAGCGAGTGGAACGGAGGAGGCGACATGCCCTTCCAAGCGACAGAAGTGTGCCAATGCGAAGTAGCGAATCCCAAGTATCCCAAGGAGCATTGGCGCACTTCTTTCGCGCCCGGCCTGTCGCCTCCTCCGCTCCACTCGCGTACGCCAAGATCGCACCACCTATGCGGTAGTAGCAACGTCCAGTTCGGTATCCCAAGTACCGCCACGCAGGCCCCAAGTCCCAACCGAGGGGAGCCCTCTCGGAACCTCCTCGTGTGGCGGCGAAGCCGACACCGAGAGGACTTCCGGTATGTCAGCAAGAGGAAAACGGACTCAGCTATGCCGCAGCGATTGCGCGTCTTGTTGGGTCGTACACGGATCCGGTTTGGAGCATTGAGACAAGCATCTTGAGTGCTCTGTCGGCAATCGTGCGAAGGGCACGACCGTGCGAAGCGCCGCGTGCACGATGTGTGGCGTAGAGCGCTCGCGCTCGTTCCTCCTCCCGAACGAAGACACTTGCGAAGAAGAACATGGCGCTCCGCAGCCTGCGACTGCACGCACGACGCATGCTTACGGAGCGCGACTTGCCGCTTTGCTTAGTCACAGGTGCCACGCCCGCGAGCAAGCGTAGTCTTTGATAGTCTCGCTGTTGGAGCGCTTCTCGCGCCTCGCTGAGCATCGTGGCGGCGACGATTTTTCCGACTCCCGGCAAGGACCGAAGGATGGTCACGTCACGATGCTCAATTCTATTTGGATCGTTTGAGGGCTCTTCGAGCTCGTCGAGCGCCTTGGAGATCGCTGTCTTCGTTTCGCGCAACTGTGCATTGAGCAGTTGGAGACGCGAAACAAGCATCGCGATGTGCGTCTGTGCGGCCTGAGCCACGCCAGGCGCGAGATGCAGCGGTCGCTTGCCGAGCGTATTGCGGACGTCTTCGGCGGTGAGCTTACGCACACCATGGTCCTTCAGCACCTTGCGCACTTTCGCCAGTGTGAGCATCCGCAGTTGCTCGGGTGTGGGAGCGATCGTTAGCAACGCTACGAGCCATTGATCGGTATAAACGCTGCCAAGCTCGAAGACCTGAGGAAAGACGCGAAGCACTTGTGCATAGAGCCGACCTGCGACCGCGCGCTGCTCGACGTTGAGCTCGTCCCAAATGTGTGAGAGCTCGCGCAAGACAATGAGTTTCGGATCGCTCGGCTTCACTTGGTGAAACGCCTGGTCATCGGTTGATAGCGAACTAGCGATGACAAGCGCGTCGCGGCGGTCGTCCTTCGCACCCGCTGCAGTGTGTCGATCGCGAAAACGATCAAGCTGCTTGGGATTGATGTGAAAGACGCGAAAGCCACGCTCCATCAGGGTGTCCACGATGGCACTCCATGGAGTCTCGATACCCACAACAACGTCGGCGATGTTCCCTTCGGCGACCGTAGTCAAGCGATCTGCCAGCGCAGCGTTCGCGTCACCATCATGCGCCCACGACTTCTCTTCGACGACCTTTCTTTCGGCGTTGAGCACGCACACTTGATGCGTCGCAGAACCCCAATCGATTCCCACGTAGAACTTCACTCCATCCATCACTGGCCTCCTCTTGTTGCGAAACGGCCCGCCGAGATGCGTTCGTCACTCCTGTTACTGGCGCTCATGGCGCAACTTCCGATCGGACGTTGCATCCCGACCCATCCGAGAAGGCGCATGTCCCCTCGAGGCGCTTGTCGCGCTGAGGTCTGCGGGCGCTCTTCTCGAAGTGGCCTGGACTACCTCACCGAGTTTACTCGATCAGGCAATTCGACATGTACAGGAGGTCTGCGCGCGGAGGTCGTGAGGTTCGACTCGCTCGACGCGCTGAAGAATGGCCCTGATTTGAAGGGCAAAATTGCGTTCGTTGACGTGTCCATCATTCGCGCGAGAGACGGCCATGGCTACGGCGACGGCGTGCCGGTGCGCATCAGCGGCGCGATCGAGGCGGCCAAGAAGCATGCGGTGGCGATCGTGATTCGCTCCGTGGGCACCGAGCACTCGCGCCTGCCTCACACCGGTGTCATGCGCTACGAGGACGGCACGGCCCAAGTCCCTGCGGGCGCCTTGTCTACGAACGACGCAGACCTGCTCGCGCGCACGCTCGCACGCGATCCGCACGCGCTCTTGCTGCTCGACCTCGAAACGAAGAAGCTCGGCGACGTTGCGACGGCGAACGTGGTCGGTGAAGTGAAGGGGAGCGGAGCAGGCATCGTTCTAGTCGGCGGTCACCTGGACTCATGGGATCTCGGGCGCGGCGCAGTGGACGACGGCGCGGGCATCGGCATCGTGCTCGCCGCTGCGCGTGGGGTGCTGGCGCAAGGTACGCCCAAGCGCACGGTGCGCGTCGTCTTCTTCGCGTCGGAAGAGAACAGCGGCGCGGGCAGCAAGGCTTACCTCAAAGCGCACGAGTCCGAGCTCGATCGTCACGTCGCCGCGCTAGAGTCCGATCACGGCGCGGGCATGGCTTACGCGGTTCGCTTCCTCGGCGGTCCAGCGGCGACTCCGTCAGCAAAGGCTATGTTTTCAGGCATTCCGACGATCGATTGGCTCGAGACAGACGCTTCTGGTGGGGCTGACATCGCGCCGTTGAGGGAGCGAGGCGTGCCCATCGTGGATGTCCTCCAAGACGCGAGCGAGTACTTCGACGTCCATCACTCCGCCGCCGACGTCCCGGAGGTCGCCGACCCGACCGCGATGGCCCACGCGGCGTGCGCGGTCTTCGAGGTCGTGTCGAGGCTCGCCAACTCGGACCTCGACCTTGGCCGCATCGAGGACTCGAAGCGCAAACAGAAATGGTAAGAACTCGAACAATGGAGACACTTACATGAAGCTCAGCGATCTAAAGATCATCGTGACCGGCGCAGCCGGCGGCATGGGACGGCACTTCGCGGTTCGCCTAGTTGAGGCGGGCGCGCAGGTCGCCATCGGCGACGTCAACGAGGCGGGTCTCGCAGAGACCGTCTCCCTCGCGAAAGGCCCCGGCAAGATTCATCAGAAGAAGCTCAACGTCGCGGACGAGGCCGACGGCGGCGCGTTCGTCGCGTGGGCGGAAGGCGCGATGGGCGGCCTCAACGGTCTGATCAACAACGCTGGAATCTTGCGCGACGGGCTGCTCGTCAAGAAGGACAAGGAGACCGGCGCCGTCAAGAAGCTCACCAAGGAACAGTGGGACGCGGTCATCGGCGTCAACCTCACCGGCGCCACGTTGATGGTCCGAGATACGGTCGCCCTCATGGTGGAAAAGGGCTACAAGCCAGGCGTCGTCGTCAACATGTCGAGCGTCGCGCGACACGGAAATCGCGGGCAATCGAACTACACCGCCGCCAAAAGCGCGCTCGCGGCGAACACCGTCACATGGGCGCGTGAGTTCGCGTCTTACGGCGTGCGCGTCGGCGCAGTCGCGCCAGGCATGGTCGAGACGCCCATGACTCAAGGCATGAACCCGAAGGCCCGCGACGCGCTCGTCGCCGCGATCCCCGTCGGCCGCATCGGACTTCCAGAGGATCTCTGGGTCGCCGTGAAGTTCGTGCTCGAGTGCGACTACTTCAACGGCCGCACCATCGACGTCGATGGTGGCTTGGCGATGTAGTCCCCGCCTGCCCGACTTTCGTGAGCGGATGCAATACTAAATTTAGGCTGCTCTGGCATAGGCCGGTGGCCACTCGTCTGGTGGCCAAATGATATGGCGATTCAGGCAGTAAGTTCGCTTGAACTCGTCGGGCCGCATGGGGTCGTCGATTCCCGTCCAGCGAACGCGCAGAGCCCCGATG
>JANYHY010000241.1 GCA_025362165.1 Myxococcales bacterium
GACCGGCTTGTTCTCGACGTCCTTTGTCGATGGTCAGTGTCCGAGCCTTCCTGCGAAGACCGACGAAAACGGTAAGGCCCTGTGTCGAGTCACGATCGCGGGTGCAGTGCCTTCGTGCGACCCAACCCGCGGGTGGAGCGATCCAATCGTGCATGGCACTTCGCAGCCGAGTTGGATCGATCGTGGGTGGGGGCCGATGCGTGTGTGCGAGGTGCGTCAACTCGAAGCTGATCAACTCGCGCGATGCCAGAGAGGCGAAGATCCCGGTGCGTCGGGCTACTGCGTCGACGCACGCTACTGCGGCATCGCACGCTTCACGGAGCGCGCATTTCCAGCGGGGATTGGGCGCGTGCACGTCACGATCGCGTGCGACCTCCAACATTGAGTTGCGGGTTGCTCGCCGTTCGATCTCGGCGTCTCATGTTCGGTATGCACTTGTCTTCTTTCGCGGTCGGCTTCGGGCTCGTGTTCCTCGCGCCATGCGTCGCGCTCGCGGCGACGATCAACGTCACGCCGGCGGATGGCTTCGCCAAGATCGAGGCAGCGAAGGCTGGCGACGAGGTCGTGATGGCGCCGGGGACCTACGCGTTTCGTGTGTATCTTACAGGTCAAGGGACACCGCAGCAGCCGATCATCATCCGCGCGCAGGATCCGAAGAACCCGCCGATCATCGACGCCGGCATGACGTTCGTCGACGCGCTCCCCGGCAGCTACACCGCAGGCGACAAGGGTCGCGGCTGTTGGCAGTTCAGCGGCGCCGTGAGCTATCGCCTGTCCGGACTCGTGTTCACCAACTGCCGCATCGCAAACGGCGACTCCGCGGGCATCCGCTACTACAACGGCAGCAAGGACCTACAGGTCAAGGACTGCGTCTTTCGCAAGAACGACAACGGGATGACCGGAGGCACGCAGTCGAGCGAGATGACCGTCGAGTTCAGTGAGTTCGACTCCAACGGCATGAGCACGGCCAAGGCACCGACGCACAACGTCTACATCTACGGCGGCAAGTTCGCGATGCGTTACTCGTACCTCCACGACCCCGTGCAGTCGCAGAACTTCCACATCCGCAGCAAGGACTCGGTCATCGAATACAACTGGATCGCTCGCGGCAAGAGCTACGAGGGCGACCTGATGACGGACGACGACTTCCCTGGAGGCAGCCCTTACACGCAGACGATGCTGTTCCGCGGGAACGTGATCGTCCAAGGAAACCCCGACAATCATGGGCAAATCATCGCGCTCTTCAACGACGGCGGCGCGACGGGCCTCACGCTGGCGATCACGGTCGTCAACAACACGGTCATCGCCGCGAACCCGCAGGCGGCGCTCGTTCATCTCTCGAACAAAGATCAGACGACGATGACTGCAGAGATCGACGACAACGTGCTCGTCGGCTCGCTCACTCCGTATTTCATCGACGACGACGCACACGGCACGGCGAGCGGAACGAACAACTGGCTCAAGACGGGCTCGGATCCGATCAAGCTCACAGGGTCGATCTTCGGTTCTGACCCCGGGCTCGACATGACGTACCGCCCGACGTCCCAAAGCGGAGTCGTGGGGCGGGCGGCGAAGACCATGTTCGGCCCCGATCGCGAGTACTTCTTCGACGAGAAGAACAACCGCAAATACAGGCTGCGCGCGACCGTGAAGGACGTCGGCGCGTTCGAGTCGACCACGGGCGGTGACGGCACGGGTCCGTACGATCCTCCGCCTTCGCTCGATGGCGGAGCGGGGGACGGTGGTTCAACCACCGACTCGGGCAAGTCACCTGATGGTTCAACCAATCCGGGCGCCTCGACCGCAGGCGATTCGGCGGGCTGCGGCTGCACGACGAGCCCGGTCGGTGAAGGCGCTCCTGCGCTGTTCGGGCTCGGAATGGCCCTGATCGCCCTCGTGCGCCGCAAGCGCCGAAACTAAGGACGAAGGCTTCCCAGCGCGCGGGGCGTCGTGCTACTTGGCTCGCGAGTCATGGCAAGCACCACCGACATCCGCAAGGGTCTGCGCATCGAGATCGACGGCGTCCCGTACCACGTCATCGAGCACACGTTCGTCAAACCTGGCAAAGGGCAGGCGTTCACGCGCGCCAAGATCCGCAACCTCACCAACGGCAACGTGCTCGAGCGCACGTGGAAGTCTGGCGAGTCCGTGGATCTCGCGGACGTCGAAGACCGCCGCATGACCTATTCGTGGGCCGAAGACGACACGTTCGTGTTCATGGACTCCGCGACCGGCGATCAGATCCACGTCGAGAAGCCGAAGATCGGCGAAGACGCCAAGTGGCTCGCAGAGGGCATGGACATCGACGTCACGCTCTACAACGGCAACGCCATCGGCATCGATGTGCCGCCGACCGTGGTCTTGCAAGTCACCGCGAGCGAGCCCGGAATCAAGGGCGATACAGCCTCTGGCGCGACCAAGCCCGCGACTCTGTCGACCGGCGCTGTCGTCAACGTGCCGCTCTTCATCAAAGAGGGCGAGTGGGTGAAGGTCGACACTTCGAACGGCGGCTACCTCGAGCGGGTCAACAAGTAGAGTTGGCAAGTAGAGGTCGCCGCGCGAGCTGCAGCGTGACGAAATAATCGGTCGAGGACGCCATCGAGCTCTACGGCAACAAATCCGGATTGTCTCCGAGCGCGACGAAGACCCTCGAGCGCATTTATAGGCGAAAGGTCGGCGTAGATCAGCTGACGACGCCAGAGCTCACGCGCTCGCTCGTCGAGGCGTCCATGGAGACGGGGCGGCAGGTCGGCGCGCTCGTGCACCGCTCGGGGAAGGTGGACTATGTGATCGTCGGCGACGCAGGGACGCTGATGCTACCGGACATCGGGCGTCTCCGCGCCGCAGAAGGCCGCTTTCGCGGCTTGCGATTGATTCATACGCACGTGCGCAACGAGCCGCTCTCCCAAGATGACCTCGTCGATCTCGTGCGCCTCCGACTCGACATGGTCGCGGCGATCCAAGTCTCTCCGGACGGAGAGGCGCGCACGATCATGTACGCGCACAACGTGCCCGGACACCCGCCATATCAAGTGACGGGACCGATCCACATCACGCAAGCGGAGGTCGACGTCGGCAAGCTGATGGGAGACCTAGAGGCAGAGTTCCAGCGCCTGTCGAAGTCGCGCGCGGTGAAGGCCAAGGACGGCCGCGCGATCTTGCTCCACGTGGGAGACAAATCCGAGCGCGACGCTGCGGTGAAGGCAAGCGAGAGCATCCGCGAGCTACGAGAGCTCGCGCGCACCGCGGGAGTGGAGGTCGTGGACGCCTTGACCCAGCTGCGTGATCGGCTCGATCCCAAGTTCGTGATGGGCGAGGGCAAGCTCAAAGAGATCATCTTGCGCGCCGCAGAGCTCGACGCCGAGACGCTCATCTTCGATCGCAACCTGAGCCCCGCGCAGGCCGCGGCGATCGCCAAGACCAGCGATTTAGCCGTGATCGACCGCACTCAGCTCATCTTGGACATCTTTGCGCAGCGGGCCGAGAGCCGCGACGGCAAGCTCCAAGTCGAGCTCGCGCAGCTCAAATACAACATGCCTCGCCTACAGCAGAAGGACGACTCGCTCTCGCGGCTCACAGGTGGCATCGGCGGACGCGGTCCTGGTGAGACCAAGTTGGAGATCGGAAAGCGACGCGCTCGTGATCGCGTCACGCACCTCGAAGATCAGTTGAAGCAGCTCGGCAAGCAGCGCTCGCAACGCAGACGCAAGCGCAAGCGCGGCAACGTGCCCACGGTCGCGATCGTCGGGTACACCAACGCAGGCAAGAGCACGCTCACCAACACGATGACCGGATCGGACGTGCTCACAGAAGACAAGCTCTTCGCGACCCTCGACACTCGCTCGCGCACGCTCAACGTCGGCTGGGCCGGATACGGCGGTCGCGAGGTCGTCGTCACGGACACGGTCGGTTTCATCCGGGATTTGCCGAAGGATTTGTTCGCGGCGTTTCGCGCGACGTTCGAAGAGGCGGCCGACGCGGATTTGATCCTGCACGTCGTGGACGCGAGCGACCCAGCCAAGGAAGATCACATCGCGACGACCGAGAAGGTGCTGGTGGAGCTCGATCTCGATCGCATCGCGCGCGTGATGGTGTTCAACAAAGTCGATCTCCTCGAAGCGGGCGCGCGCAGGCTGCTCGCGAGACGTGAGCCCGACGCGGTGCTGGTCGACGCGACAGAGCGAGAGTCCACGCGCGCGTTGATCGCACGCATCGCCCGCGAGCTCGAGACCAAGTGGGATCTCGCCGCCGAGGTCCCCGAGGTCGCGATCGTAGAGGAGCCGCTCGAAGAGTCGCCACGCGTGGACGCAGAGGAAGAGACGACCGTCGAGCAGATGCTCGCTGCCGCAGGAAAGCGCAAAAAGAAGCCAGTTCACGCTTCTTAATGCGACCCGCGATTAGCGGCTAGCATCCAACCTCGCATGTCGCTCGGCCGCATAGCGCTGTTTCTCCTCGTCACGTCATCGGTGTCGTTCGGCCTGCACTACTTCGTCTGGATGCGCCTGGTGCGAGACGCGTCGCTCCCGTCCGGGCTCAGCCGCGGCCTCACGATTGGGATCATCGCGCTCGGCGTGTTCATGTCCTTGTCGTTCCCGCTCACGCGCTTGCTGCCGCGCACCGTGGGGTCTCCCATCGCGTGGATCGCCTACACGTGGATGGGTCTGCTCGCGATTTGGTTCTTCACCCTCGTGCCGATGGAAGTGTTGAGGCTCGTGGGTCGCGCGACCGTCGGAGTGGACCCAGATCGAAGACTCTTTCTGTCACGCGCGATGGCCGGTGCGGCGGGCCTCATCGGTCTGGGGCTCTCCGCTTCCGGGATGGCGAGCGTGTTGTCGCGCGTCGGCGTCGAGAAGGTGCGCGTCACGCTCGGCAAGCTCCCGAAGGCGCTCGACGGGTACACCATCGTGCAGATGAGCGACATCCACGTTGGTCCCACGATCGGCCTCGACTTCATCCAACAGCTCGTCGCCACAGCGAACGCAGAGAGCCCCGACATGATCGTGATCACGGGCGACTTGGTCGATGGCAGCGTCGAGTCGATCGGCGCGTTCGTCGAGCCTCTCAAGAACCTGCGCGCGAAGGACGGCGTGTTCTTCATCACCGGCAACCACGAGTACTACTCGGGGGCAGACGCGTGGATCGCCCACTTAACCAGCCTCGGAATACGTGTATTGCGCAACGAACGCGTCGCCATTCGAGAGGGTGCGTTCGATCTCGCGGGCGTCGACGACACCAGCAGCAAGAGCTTCGGCAACGGCCACGGACAAGACGTCGCGCGCGCGATGCGTGATCGAGATCCGTCGCGAGCCGTGGTTTTGTTGGCGCATCAACCGAAGGCGATCTTCGACGCTGTGAAGCACGGCGTGGATCTGCAGCTCTCAGGACACACTCACGGCGGACAGATCTGGCCTTGGGGCTACGCGGTGAAGCTCGATCAACCGCACGTGCAGGGTCTTGCGACTCACCCGGGATCGAGCACTCAAATCTACACGAGCCGCGGCACGGGCTACTGGGGTCCGCCGATGCGCGTCGGAGCGCCCGCAGAGGTCACCCGGATCGAGCTCTACAGCGGCGCGTGATACGATCACTACATGTGGCGATTCTTTGCTTTCCTATCGGTTCCTGTCGCGCTCCTCGCGTGCTCGAGCGACACCGCATCAGCGCCGAAAGACAACACGGCCGAGCAGCTCTGCGTCGACACGATCAACAAGTATCGCGCGAGCATCAACCTGCCACCCTACCAGCGGTGGACCGCGGAGGAGTCGTGCGCGGACAGTCAGGCGCAGAGCGACTCCGTGAGCAAGACGCCGCACGGCGCGTTCCAGAAGTGCGGTGAGTCCGCGCAGGACGAGTGCCCCGGTTGGGCCGGTCCGCCGTCGTCGATGATCCCGCAGTGCCTCGACCTGATGTGGAAGGAGGGGCCAGGCGCGGACTTCGCCAAGCACGGTCACTACATCAACATGTCGAGCACGAAGTACACGATGGTCTCGTGCGGCTTCTTCACGCTCGCGGACGGCAGCGTGTGGGCCGTCCAAGATTTCAAGTAGTCAGCAGGAATCTGGCTCATTTTAGGGCTGGCGTGAGCGTGAGCGTGACCTTCTTCTTCTCGAAGGTCGCGCCGCGCAGCACTTCGATCGTCACCTTGTGACCCTCGGGTTGATCGAACGCGACGTGCATCTGCTCGACGTCTCCACTCGCG
>JANYHY010000243.1 GCA_025362165.1 Myxococcales bacterium
CGCTCATCCCGGTCGGCGCGAACGGTAAGCCGACGCGTGATTCGAAGCGCGACGCGCAGTACACACGAGAGCTGGGCGAGGCCATCTGCGCGGCCTTCAAGCGCAACACCGTCGTGATGCCGACGCACGTGGTCGCGACCGCAGCGTTCGCGGAGCTGCAGAAGACGCTTGGTCACACCGATTTGTTCGCGCTCTTGAGCGACAAAGACAGCGTTCGAGTGCCGCGCGAGCGCATGGAGTCGGCGATCGCGACGCTGCTCGAGAAGCTGCACGCAGCGGAGGCCAAGAGTGAGATCGTGCTCGCGCCCAGCTTGCACCTCGCACGCCCAGCGAAGGTCTTGTCGGACGCGCTCGCAGCGTTCGCGGGGTACCACACGAATCCGGTGCTCGTCGCGGGCGCCACGGATCTCGTGCTCGGCGACACGCGCCTCATCTTCTATTATCAAAACCGTCTCGCAGCTCATGGGTTCGCCTACGATGCGAGCGCTGGCGGATCCGCGAAGCTGTGCGGGGAGACTGCTGCGGCGCTATCCATTGAGGTATTGAAGGTGCGGTACTAGGGTAGTCGGCCCTCAACACCACCATGACGTCCAACGAACCCACCATCACGCCCGACGCCGCATCTGCGGCGCCCGCCCCCGAAGCTCCCCCTGCCGCGCAAGCGCAAGGCGAAACTGCGGAGGGCTCGCCCGCGACCTCCATGACCGAAGGCGCCCCCGCGACCGTAGGCGCCACCGCCACCGTAGAGGGTGGCGCTCCCGCCGCTGCTACTGGCGAAGGCCCGAAGCGAAAGCGCCGCCGCCGCCGCAAGAAGAAGCACCCGGGCGCGCCTGGAGAGCCTGGCACCGAGGTGCACGCAGAGGGCGAGAGCGACGGTGACGAGCACGAAGAAGGCGCCGAAGCCAAGGAGCCGATCGGCGATCGCCCACCGCCGGATCGCAACAACAGGCCGCAGCACGATCGACGTGATCGATCGCGTCCGCAACGACCGAGTGAGCCGCGTGAGCGCCCGGCGTTCAGCGTTGGCGACGTCGTGTTCGGCAAAATTACCGAGATCACCGACGAGTGTCTCACGATCGATTTGGCGGGCAAAGGCACCGCGATCTTCGATCGGCTCGAGATGGTGCTCCCGGACGAGCCCGCGCAAGGTCCTGGCAGTGACATCCTGGATGACGACGATGATCTCCCGCCGCCCAAGCCGAAGGTCAAAGAGGACGGCGACGCCGCCGACGCAGCGAGCCCGCCAATCGCTGCCGCCGAAGGGTCGACAGTTGATGAATCAAGCATCGCGGAAGCGCCCGCCGAGCCTCAAGAGCCGACTCCGCGGCCTGCGCCGGTGGCGCCCAGGCACGAAGAGCACGCGCCAGCAGTCCCCATCATCACGCTCCCACCGGTGGTCCTCGAGGTCGGTGCGAACTTCGTCGGTGTCGTCCACAACGACGGCGGTCGCGGCGGAAACGTGGTGCTCACTCGACACCCGCGCCGCGGTCGCGCGATCAAGTCCGCGGTCGCCGCTGCGCTTCGTGAGAAGACGACCGTAGACGGGCTCATCACGGGCGCGATCAAGGGTGGCGTGGAGGTCGACATCCAAGGCCTGCGCGCTTTCGCTCCAGCGTCGCACGTGTCGCTCCGCATGGGCGCAGATCTCCGTCCGCTCGTCGGCAAGCGCATGCCGTTCCAGGTCACGCAGTACGCCAAGCGCGGTCGGGACATCGTCTTGTCGCGTCGGATGATGCTCGAGACCGAGGACCGCACGCTCCGAGAAGAGGCGCTCAAACGCGTGATGGTCGGCAGCGTGGTTGAAGGAGTCGTGCGAAGCGTCGTCGCGTTCGGTGCGTTCATCGACATCGGCGGCATCGAGGGCCTCGTCCCGCTCACGGAGATGAGCCACAACCGCGGCGACTCGCCCGGCGACGTCTTCACGGTCGGAGGCACCACCGAGGTGCAGATCCAACGCATCGACGTGAAGGGCAAGATCTGGCTCTCGCGCAAGTCCACGCTCCCTGATCCGTGGGCAGCGGTCGCGGAGAAGTACGCCGAAGGCACGCGCCACAAAGGCAAGATCGCGCGCCTGCAGCCGTTCGGCGCGTTCGTGGAGCTCGAGCCCGGCATCGACGGCCTCGTTCACGCGCAGGATCTCTCCCAAAAGCGCATCGAGCACCCAAGCGAGGTCGTGAAGGTCGGCGACGAGATCGACGTCGTCGTCGCGCACGTCGACGCGATGGCGCACAAGATCGCGCTTCACCCCGTGCCAGAGGGCGCGGTCGAAGGCGAGCCGATCCAGAAGGTCGCGCCGCACAAGATCGTCAAGGTGCAGGTCGTCCAGATCGATCCGGGCGGTTTGCAGGTGCGCATCCTCGGCGCGACCGGACGTCACGCGCGTGGCTTCATCACCTCTGCGGGCACCGGCACGGACCGAGGCACCGATCTGCGCAAGCACTTCCCCGTCGGACACACGCTCGACGCGAAGATCGTCGAGATCGATCCCAAGCGCGGCGAAGTGAAGCTCAGCGTCAAGGCAATGACCGAGTCCGCCGAGCGGGACGCTTACAAGCAGTACAAACAAAAGGTCAAAGAAGAGGCCAAATTCGGCACTCTCGGAGACCTACTCAAGAAGAGCCAAGACAAGTAGAGAGGCGCCGACGCGGGCGATTTTCAGCCCATCTCTCAGCCCATCAGGAGGTGCTTGGCGATGACCATGCGTTGCACTTCGCTGGTGCCTTCGCCGATCTCGCAGATCTTCGCGTCGCGCAGGTGTCGCTCCACAGCAAACTCGCGTGTGTAGCCGTAGCCTCCGTGAATCTGGAGCGACTTGTTGCACGCGCGAGTGGACGCTTCGCTGGCAAAGAGCTTCGCCATGGATGCCTCGCGTGAGTAGGGACGGCCTTCGTCTGCGAGCCATGCCGCGCGGTACGTGAGCAGGGACGCTGCGTCGAGCTCGGTCTTGCAGTCCGCGAGCATCCACTGGATGGCTTGGAACTCGGAGATCGCCTTGCCGAATTGCTTGCGGTCCTTGGCATACGTGAGCGCCATGTCGAGCGCGCCATAGCCGAGGCCGAGAGCCATCGCGGCGATGGAGATTCGCCCGCGATCCAAGATCTTCATGGTGTCGGTGAAGCCGTGGTCCACCTCGCCGAGGCGCTGCGCGTCCTCTACGCGAACGTTCTCGAGCGTGAGTTCAGCGGTGTCGCTCGATCGGCACCCGAGCTTCTGGAGGTGTTTCGAGGCTGAAAACCCAGGCGTTCCGTGATCGACGATGAACGCCGTGATGCCCTTCTGCTTCGGGACATCCGGGTTGGTGCGCGCGAGCACGACGCAGAAGCTCCCCACGCCACCTTGCGTGATGAACATCTTGGTGCCGTTGATCACCCAGCCGTCGCCAGAGCGCTTGGCCGTCGTGCTCATGGCCGCGGAGTCACTCCCGCTGCCTGGCTCGGTGAGTGCCCAAGCCGCGAGCCATTCGCCGCGAGCCGCCTTCGGCAGGTACCTCTTCTTCTGCGCTTCATTGCCGAAGCTCAGGATGTGCCCCGTGCCCAACCCGTTGTGCGATGCGACCGTGAGCGCTAGCGAGCCATCGATCTTGGCGATCTCTTCGACGCAGATCGCGTAGCTCGTCGTGTCCATCCCGGAGCCGCCGTACTCCTCGGGGATGCGTATCCCGAGCAGGCCGATCTCCGCGAGCTTGGGGACGAGCTCCTTCGGGAAGCGCTCTTGCTCGTCCCACTTCTTGGCGTGGGGTGCGACCTCCGCCCGCGCGAAGTCACGCACGCTCTGGCGCAGCAAGGTGTGGTGCTCGGCAAAGTCGAAATCCATCGCGTGCACAATGAGGACATGCGCGCGCGGACGTCAACCGCGTCGAGCGCGGAGACAAGGCCAAATTCAGCCCGATCTCCGCGCTCAACGTCACGGGATGGTCACGTTACTTGGCGACACACACCGACTTGCCCGCCTTGGCGTGCTGGCACTTGAAGTGCGTGGGGCAGTGGTCTTTGCTCCCGCACTCGCGCGAGCAGTACGACGTGCCGCCATGCTTGACGCAGACGCCCGTGGAGCAGTCGCTCCCGCTCTTGCACGTCTCGCCCATGTCGCTCGGTGGCTTGCCACCCTTGCCCTTGTGCGCGCCTCCGTCTTTGGTGCCGCCGCGTTTGCTGCTGTTGGCGCCTGCCTTCAAAGCCTCCTGGATCAACACGTGGAAGGCGTCTGCGCGTGTGTAGATGTTGTGCGCGCCTTTGCCGTCGCAGCTGGGCCCGCCGCGAGAGACGACGCCAACGAGCTCAC
>JANYHY010000252.1 GCA_025362165.1 Myxococcales bacterium
CGAGGCGTTCGGCAGCGCCTTCTCGAAGCACGGCTTCGACGCACGCGCGCTCTTGCCGTCGTACGGAATGGCGGAGTCCACGCTCGCTGTTGCCTTCAGCGATCTCGGCGCAGGCCTACGCACGTTGTCCGTCGAGAGTGAGGCGCTCTGGTCCGAGGGCGTCGTGAAGATCGCTTCGGACGACGACACCACCGCGGTCCGTCTCGTCTCGTGCGGCAAGCGCTTCGACGGCCACGCGATCGACATCTTCGCGGACGACGACGCGACGAGCGCCAAACCACTCGGAGAGGATCGCGTCGGGGAGATCCGCATCGCGGGACCCTCGGTCATGGGCGGGTACTGGGAGGACGCTGAGCGAACGCAGCAGGCGCGCGCCGGAGAGCTGCTGCGCACTGGCGATCTCGGCTTCTTGCACGACGGTCGTCTGTACATCTGCGGTCGCTCCAAAGACGTCGTGATCCTCAACGGCCGCAACTACCACCCGCAAGACATGGAGTGGGAAGCGAGCCAGGTGCCCGGCGTTCGCAAGGGCAACGTCGTCGCGTTCGGAGCGCGCGATCCGCGCGGCGCCGAGCGAGATCGCGAGCGGGTCGTCGTCGCGTTCGAAGCCCAAGATCCCGCGATGGTCGTGGACCCAGCTCTCGCGCAGGCGCTCATCACTGCGGTCCGCGCGGCCGTTCAGTCGGGCATGGGCCTCACGTTGGACGACGTCGTCCCGCTCGCTCCTGGGGCGCTCCCGAAGACCTCGAGCGGCAAGCTCCAGCGGCAGAAGACGCGCGCGCTCTACGAGACCGGAGAGCTCCATGGCCGCGGCGGCAAGGAGCCCAACCGCGTGGAGCTCGCGAAAGAGGCTGCGAAGAGCCAGCTCAGCTACTTCAAGCTGGCGGTCCTTGGCGGGCGCAAAAAGACCTAGAAGCTCACTCTTCTGAGAATCTTTCCAAACAGCTCGGTCGCGCCTTGCTCTTTAGAAACATTCTTCTTACCTTCTCTGCCCGTGCAGCACGCTCGCGCCTCCGAAATGCTCACCTCGCTCAAGCAGAAGGGCCTGCGGATGACCCCGCAGCGCGCGGCGATCGTGCGTCTGTTTGCGGACGACCTCACGCATCCCACGGCACAAGAGCTGTTCGAGCGGCTGCGCGAGACGTTCCCCACGATGAGCTTCGCGACTGTCTACAACACGCTCGACGCGCTCGCGCAGGCAGGGCTCAGCGGCGAGATCCGCATCGGCAACGCAGCCCGCTTCGATCCGAACACCGCGCCTCATCACCACGCCGTCTGCGACTCGTGCGGGACGCTCATCGACATCCCCGCGCCGTCGCTCACACCTCCAGAGGCCAGCGTTCGACGGGTACGCAAAGTCGCCCCTGGGTTCTCGGTCGCGCGCGTGGAGCGCCTCTACCGCGGACAATGCGCGCCATGCGCCAAGAAGGCTGCTCGGACTTTTCACAAACAACGAAGCTGACAACGCAGCAACACATCCAAGGAGACACGAAGATGGGCAAGTCCCTCAACGGAACCAAGACACATCAGAACCTCAAGGACGCCTTCGCGGGCGAGTCGCAAGCGAACCGCCGCTATTTGTATTTCGCAAAGGTCGCAGACGTAGAGGGCCTCCCCGAGATCGCCGGCAACTTCAAGGAGACCGCGGACGGCGAGACCGGCCACGCGCACGGTCACCTCGACTACCTCAAGCAGGTCGGTGATCCCGCGACGGGCCTCCCCATCGGATCGACGGAGAAGAACCTCAAGGCCGCGATCGCCGGCGAGACTCACGAGTACGAGACCATGTACCCATCCATGGCAAAGACAGCGCGCGAGGAAGGCTTCGACGACGTCGCCGAGTGGTTCGAGACGCTCGCCAAGGCCGAAAAGAGCCACGCCGGCCGCTTCGCGAAGATGCTCGGTTCGCTCTCGTGATGCTTTAGTCCGCAGGCGGCATCGGTCGGCGCGCTTTCATCGGCGCGCCGGCCGAAGCCTAGCCTCGGAGACGACTCATGAAGATTGATCCGAAGCCGCCGCAGACTCCCGCATTCTCGCCGACCGATCATCGGTATTGGGACGAGCGCGATCTCGAGGCGGAGCTCAAGCGCGTATTCGAGATATGTCACGGCTGCCGCATGTGCGTGAACTACTGCGGCACGTTCCCAGACGTGTTCGCGGGCGTGGATCGCGACATCGCAACGGGGGCCGACGGCGCAGAGCGGTTGGGCTCGACGGACTTCCAGTCTGCGACCGAGCTCTGCTGGCAGTGCAAGCTCTGTTACATCAAATGCCCCTACACGCCGGACGAGCAGCACGAGTGGGCCGTAGACGTGCCGAGGCTGTTGGGCCGCGAGAAGGCTCAGCGCGCCCGACGCAACGGCGTCACTCTCCAAGACCGCGCGCTCGGTGAGCCCGGCGTCATGGGCGCTCTGACTACCTCTTTGCGCCAAGGCCCGATTGCCAACTTCGTAAACGCCAATCGACTCGTG
>JANYHY010000259.1 GCA_025362165.1 Myxococcales bacterium
GCGCTGGTGCTCACAGGCGGTACGCGACCTGATGCCGCGTTCGCGTTCCGAATGTTCCCCGAGTCTTCGACGATGTCCATCTCGCTCACGCGCGAGCTCGCTGACGGGAGCCTGGTCGCGGTGACTGAAGGTCGCTGGCATTCGCACGACGCGAGCGGCGCGCCCCATGATCATGCGTGGTCCGATCGCGTGAAGGATCCCGTGCTGTCCAACCTCGATGTGACGGTGAACGCCGCGTACGGCTCGGACGCTCAGCTCTCTCGCCTCGCCGCCGCGCTCGACGATGCGATCACGCACCTCGATGACGACGTCGAGACACGCCGATTGATCGCCACAGTGAGCGTGCGCAAGAACGGGGTCGCGGCCGTCACGGTGACGTTCTCCAGCCGAAAGAAGCCCTGATGTCGATCGGCTCACGCCTGCGCACCGAGAGCGGTGACACGTACTTGCTCGGCGTCGTGCGTGTCGGGCTCGGCGTGTTGTTGTTCATCCGTGGGCTGGGCTTTCTGCGAGAGCTCGCCACCGTGGGCTACTTCGGCGACGTGTTCCACCTGCCGTTTCTGCCAGAGGCGATGGTGCCGACGCGCGCCGTCTACGTAGCGCTGCTCATCGCGTTCGTGCTCGCGTCGGTGCTCGTCACTGCTGGACACCACGCTCGCGCCGCTCTGTTCTTCGCGTCGACGCTCGGCGTGTACTTCCTCTTGTGTGATCGCCTACAGTTCCATCACAACCGCTACGCTCTCTATTGCTATGCGTTCTTGCTCTCGTTCTCCCCATGCGATCGCAGCCTCACGATCACGGAGCCCGACGCCGAGCCGTCCGGTCCGCTTTGGGCAGCGAGGGTCGCGCAGCTGCAGTGCTCGATCATCTACCTCGCGTCCGGCGGCTCGAAATTGCTGGATCCAGACTGGCGCGGCGGCCGCGTGCTGTTCGATCGCTTCGCGCGCTACGGCTACATGGCGCTCGACAAAGGCGTGCCGCCGGGCGTGGTCGAGATCTTCTCGCGCGCGGAGTCGACGAGCCTCTTGGCGAAGCTGGCGATCGGCACGGAGCTCTTCTTGGCGTTCGGCCTGTGGCACCCACGCACGCGCGTCTTCGCCCTCTGGCTCGGCGCGTGGTTTCACATCGTGATCGAAGGCACGTCCGCGGTTGAGGGATTCACGTGGCTCACCCTGCTCGTCTACGCGCTCTTCGCCACTCACGACACGCGCGGACGCCAGCTCTACTTCGACTCCTCGCGAGCGCTGGGCCGCGCCTACGCTCGGCTCGTCGGAGCGCTGGATTGGCTCGCGCGCTACGAGATCAAGGCATGGGAGCCTGATCATGTCGGAGGGCATCACATCGTGATCGTCCGCCGTGACGGCACGCGCGCGACGGGGCTGAGGGCGCTCGCGATGGTGAGCCGCACCTGCCCCGCTCTCTTTTTGCTGTGGGCCCCGCTCGCGCTCGTCGCGAGCTTCACGCGGGGCTCGGACTCGAGCGAGCGAGAATGAAAAAGCGCTGTCAGACATCGCTCGCTTTGTTGGCCGCGATGACTCTCGCGCCCGTGGCGTTCGCGGACGCCCCCTCGAAGACGAGGACGTTCGGGTTCTCGCCGTACGAGGTGGAGACACGCAAGATCGTGAGCGAGCGACTCGGCGCGCAGATCGATCCAACCCCACAAGGCAAGACGATCGAGTCGATCGGCTCGGTGCGCCTCGACGTGTTCGAGAAGCGCGATTTCTTGCCGCAGTTCGTCCTCTCTGCGGTCAACTTCTTCCACGCGACTAGCCGCGCGTTCGTGATCGAGCGAGAGGTGCTCACCTCCGTTGGCGAGAAGTACGATTCGCTGTTGTGCGACGAGACAGAGCGCAACCTCCGCGCTCTCCCGCAGCTCTCGCTCGTGTTGATCGTCCCGCTCAAGGGCTCGACACCGGACAAGGTGAAGATCCTCGTCATCACCAAAGACGTCTGGAGCCTGCGAGTGCAGTGGGACATCGGGCTCACGAGCGGAGGCCTCGAGAAGCTGATCCTGCAGCCCGCGGAGATCAACCTCGGAGGCATTCATCACACGGTTGGCGGCACTTTCGTCTATCAGCCTCTCGCGACGTCTCTCGGGCTGCGCTACACGGTCCCGCGCATCGGCGACTCGCGCGTGCAGGTCACGACGAGCGGCAACGTCATCGTCAACAACCCAACGGGCTCACCGGAGGGCTCCTTCGGCGTAGTCAGCGTGGGCCAGCCGCTCTGGTCGACGCGCACGGAGTGGGCTTGGAGCGCGAGCGCGCAGTGGCGTGACGAGATCACTCGCCGGTACTCGGGGGCGCAGGTCGCGAAGTTCGACAGCAAGCTCACGCCGGACAAAGACGGCATCCCCGACGAGTTCCGGAGCGCGCTCGTTCAAACGTTCGCGGGCGTCACGCGCTCGTTCGGCTGGGCGTACAAGAACGACTTCGTCCTCTCTTTCGAAGCGACGCACAGCCGCTACGCCACAGATGACTTGTCATCGTTCAACCCCGTCGCAGTGGCGGATTTCGAGCGCAAACGCTTGCCTGTCTCCGACGATCGCATCGGCCCTGCGATCGAGTGGCGGTCGTACACGACAGACTTCACGCGCGTGCTCAACCTCGAGACGCTCGGCCTGCAAGAGGACGTGCGCCTCGGACACTGGCTCACGGCAAAGCTCTATCCGGTCTCCCAGAACTTCGGCTCGACGCGGACGTTCCTCGGCCTCTTCGCCGAGGCTGGCTACACGCTCCCCATCCACGATGGCGTCGTGCGCGTCGATCTGCAGTCCACCACGGAAGCGAACGATCGGGAGGTGCTCGAGGGAGTGTTCCAAGCGAACACGTATTTCGCCTCGCCGCGCACACCCATCGGGCGCGTCGTGTGGAGCGCGCAGGTGCTCGACCGCTGGGCAAACTACCTCAACACGACGAGCACCATCGGCGGCAACAACCGGCTGCGTGGGTTTCCGACGAGCTACTACTTCGGCAAGGATCTGATCGCGAGCAACTTGGAGTTTCGTTCACGGCCCGTCGACATCTTCACGGTGCACTTCGGTGGTGTGTTGTTCTACGACGTCGCCGACGCGTTCGACGGGTGGCAGAACCTTCACCCGCACCACAGCGTTGGCTTTGGTTTGCGCGTGCTGTTTCCGCAGTTCGATCGCATCGCGTTCCGCGCGGACGTGGGGTTCCCCATCTCACGTACGCCGACGCCGGACGTCGGCCCCGTCAGCTTCTTCTTGACGTTCGCGCAGGCGTTCCCGCTGCCGCAGTTCGGTCCGCCGACGCAGCAAGCAGGCACTCTGGCGAACCTCACTAGTAGATGACGGACGTCGGCACGATGCTGCTCCCCGACGCGTTGTAGCCGAGCTGGCCCATGTCGTTGCGACCCCAACACTTCAGAGTCTTGTAGTCGGAGAGCACCGCGCAGACGTGGCGCCCGTTGAGCACGAGCTGCACGACATTCGAGACATCGGACTGCGTCGGCGGTGCGTCGACCACCGGCGCCGGGTGGCCGCACTCACCATACGTGTTCGTGCCCCAACACCACACGCTCTGATCTGACAAGAGAGCGCACGATGTGCTGTCACCTACCGCGACCGCGGTGGCCTTGCCGTTGAGAGACACTTTGAGAGGCACGTCACTGCACGGCGCGTTGTTGTTGCATTTGGGGAGGTTTGCCGCGGCGGTGCCGAGCTTGCCAAAGGCGCCGGAGCCCCAACACCAGACCTCGCCGTTGGTCCGGAGGCCGCACGTGTGATCGTTGCCGATCGAGAACTGTTGCCAGTCCGTGATGTTGACGACCGCAGCGGGTGTCGGATCGCCCGCGCCGAACACGCCGCGACCGAGTTCACCTGCGTCGTCATAGAGGCCCCAGCACTTGATCGTGCCGCCCGTTCGATAGCAGGCGAGGTTGTCACCGGCGTGCGCCTCGTCGACGGTGTCGCCTCCGAGCGAGTAGGCCGTCGGTGCGTTGGTGCTTCCGCCGCCGGCCGTCCATCCGCCCCAGTGATACAGCGGCCCGCGCAGCGCCATCGACATGAAGCCGCCCGCGGAGATCGCCAGCGTGCCAGCGTCGGTCGCGAGGAGGCCGACGTCTGCCGGCGTAGACACGCAGTTGCATGGGTCGTTGGTGAGCACGCCGATTTGACGTGCTCCGTCGGAGCCCCAACATGAGACGCTGGTGTCCGCGAGCAGCGCGCACACGTGCTCGAGACCTCCCGCGATGCGCTTGACGTTGGTGAGCTTCTTCACCGTGACCGGTGTGTTCGGCGAGTCGACGGTCGTGCCGTTGCCGAGCTGCCCGTACATGTTTCCGCCCCAGCAGCGCACGACGCCCGTGGAGAGCGCGACGCACGTGCTCGACTGGCCGAGCGCGAGATCGACGATGGTGGTGGGCACCGGCGTGGTGTCCGTCCCGCTGCTGTCGGGGGGAGGTTGCGGCGAGTCGGGGTTGTTCACGACATCGGGCGTCGGGACATCCGCGCCTCCCTCGTTCGCGATGATCGGATCGGGCACGAGATTGCCCGCTTCGATCCCAAAGATTTGATTGCATCCCGCGGCGAGCAAGACCGCGCTCGCGCCAAGCAGCCGCCTCCGCGTGGATGAGCGCATCAGAACGTGCCTCCAACATTGACTTGGCGACCGTCGAAGCCGACGGTGACCGTCGATTTCGGCGCGGTGAAGAACACGACGAGACCCGCGACCGTCGCGACGCCGCCAGCCGCGATGAAGACCGTGGACATCGTGCCGGCGCTCATCGCGTCGCTTCGAAGCGCGACACCTGGCGTGGTGCAGTCATTGGGGCCGCGACCATTCAACCCGCAGAACGCTGCTGAATCGCTCTTCTTGCCCAACGCAGTGACACCGAACACGACACCGACACCGACGCCGACGACGCCTACGCTTGCCAGCACGAGCCCTGTGATCGCTCGACCCGACATACCTCCGCCAGGCTTCGCTGCGCCCACGGTGTCCGATCTGGGCGACGCGATCGAGTTGCTCGTGGACGTGCTCGTTGTTTGCGCCGGCGCGTCTTCGAGCGTCGGTACGTCGATCGACTTCTTGTCGCCAGAGCCAACCTTCACCTCGCCCGTCCAAGGCTGTTTGTCTGGCGCGCGCGCAGCGATCTTGTGGACACCGGCGTCGCTCGCCAGTGACACGCCATACGCGCCCGGATCGACGGTCACGCCGTCGAGCGTCACGACGAGCCCAGGCTGCGCCTTCGCGTTCACGGCGAGCTTGCTCAACTTGGGCTCGAGCGCCGCGGCGTGATCCGACGCGTACTTCACGCGCTCCTCTTGGTTCGCACGCTGCGCCGCGGTGCGCGCTTCGATGAACCTCGCCCAGGCGCTCGCGAGCTGGTTGTTCTTCTCGTAACAGTCGGCGAGGTTGAGCAGCGTGCCGAGGCGCTTGGGATCGAGATTGTACGACGCGAGGAACTTCGGACATGCCTCGGAGAAGTTGCCTTGGTCCTTGAGGCGCTTGCCTTCGTTGAAGAGCGCTTCCACCGTCGCAGAGGAGTCTTGCGCGCGCGCGATCGGTGCGACGAGCATCGCCGTGACGAACAGTGATGACCAAACGATCTGTCGCATGTCAGCTCCTAGACGACCCTACGGGTCGCTCGGACAAAACCTGAATTGCTCGTGTTTTGCACGATCAATTGCTCGTATCCAAGATTCCAGGTTTCGCGCCTGTGCTCATAGGCTTGCTCGACGCGATCGGCTTCGCGACGGGTTTGCTGTTGGTCGTGACCGCGGGCATGGCAGACGGCGTCGGTGTCGCGGACGGTACGGTCGCAGGCGGTAACGAGTCCACTGCCATCGTCAGCGTCGTGTCCATCGGGGTAGTTGATCGCGCAGTGACCGCTGGCGTCGTCACGGGCGGCGTGCGCACCTCCGACACGACTCCTGCGGCGCTCGTCGGCGCCTTGTTGTTGCGCAGGCCGATGAACGCCCCGACCGAAACCAGGCACACCACCGCGAGCGACGCGACGATGAGCGCGACTGGCGCGCCGCGCTTCGGTTGCGGCGCGTTCGTCGTCCCCCACCCTGCCGCCGTCTGAGCGTGCACCGCCATCGTCGCGTCGAGCGCGGGAGACGACGTTGAGGCAGACAACGTCGAGCCAGACGGCGGTGCCGTTCGAGCCGACTGCGCCATGTTCGTCATCGACGGACGCGCCACCGAAGCGGCACCCGCGCCAACGACGCTGAGGATTCGATCGACGATCGGTTGCGTGCGAGGCGGACAATACGGCCTCAGCGCGAGCGCGATTTCGCCCACGTTTTGCGCCCGATCCGCGCTCTTCTTCTCTAGGCAATGATTGACGATCGCGCAAATGTCCGCGGGAAGATCGGGGCGAATGTTCTGCAGCGGCTCCGGCGGGTCCATCATCACCGTGGACAGAAGTCCGCCGAGCGTGTCCGACGTGAACGGCACGCGACCGCCGAGCATCTCGTACAAGATGATCCCGAGCGACCAAATGTCCGAG
>JANYHY010000286.1 GCA_025362165.1 Myxococcales bacterium
TCGATTGAGCCACGCCGCGAGGGCTCGGCATTCATCCACCGTGGCGAGGTTCATCGCGAGCTGATCGGCGACGGTGCGCACGAAGGGGCCATTTTGCAGCCTCGGTTTGCGTGCACCATACATGGGGTTCTCGAGGAACACTGCGCTCACGCCTGCCTTGAACAGCGGAGCACAGAGCCGCCAGCGCCGTGAGAAGCCCTCTTCGTTGGTGGCCGCGAGCACGACGACCGTCGGCGGATCCTCCTTGCCGATCGGCGTGACGACCTCGACGCACGCGCGCTTGCTCTCTTCGGGCAGCTCGTCCGACAGCGGTGAGTCGAACCATCCCCGCCGCACGGAGAGACCCTCCTTCTCGATCGCTGCGCTGTGCCATTTCATCTCGAAGGGCTCGTCGCTGCGCGCAGGATGATAGTTCGCCACTTCGCCGACGACGCGCTCGATCTGCGCCTCGTCGCCGAAGCCGCCCTTGAACAGCTTGCCGCGACGAAGCAGCGTGATCATCACGTGATCAGTCCAACGATGAAGCGCCTCGCGCATCTTTGGAGCGGCGCCCGGTCACGCCTTCACGAGCTTGATGCTCGCGGAGTTGATGCAGTAGCGAAGCCCGGTCGGCCTCGGCCCGTCGTCGAACACGTGACCAAGATGACCGCCGCATCCAGCGCACAGGACTTCGGTGCGCCGCATGCCGTGGCTGATGTCCGAGTGCTCCTCCACCATCGCCGCGTCCTTCGGCTGGAAGAAGCTCGGCCAGCCGCAGCCGGAGTCATACTTGGCGTCGGAGCGAAAGAGCTCTGCGCCGCAGCCTGCGCACGCGTAGGTGCCGACCTCGTGGTTGTCGTAGTACTCGCCGGTGAACGCGCGCTCTGTGCCCTTCTCGCGCAGCACTGTGTATTGCGTGGGCGAGAGGACCTCCTTCCACTGCGCTTCGGATTTTTCGGTTACGTACTTCTTCATCGGAGCGCCTCGCTGATTCTCCTCACGAGCTCTTCGAGCACGCAGATGCGCGTGTGATATTTGTCCTGCGCCCCGACGAGCGTCCACGGGGAGTGCTCGGTGCTGGTGCGGTCCACCATCTCGGCGGCAGCGACCTCGTACTCGTCCCATTTTTTTCGGTTGCGCCAGTCCTCGTCCGTGATCTTGAAGCGCTTGAAGCCCGTCTTCTCGCGCTCCTTGAAGCGCCGCAGCTGCTCGTCTTTGCCGATCTGCAGCCAGAACTTGCACAACACGAGGTCGCTCTCCGCCAGCTGCTCCTCGAAATCGTTGATCTCCGAGAACGCGCGCCGCCAGTCGCTCTCCTTCGCGAAGCCCTCCACACGCTCGACGAGCACGCGCCCGTACCAGCTTCGATCAAAGATCGTGAGCTTGCTCTTGCGCGGCATGTGACGCCAGAAGCGCCATAAATAAGGCTGCGCGCGCTCCTCGTCCGTGGGTGCCGCGATCGGGACCACGTGGTAGCTGCGCACGTCGAGCGCGTGAACGATTCGACGAATCGCGCCGCCTTTGCCAGCCGCATCGGACCCCTCGAACACGCACACCACCCCGATGTTCTTCATGCGCTTGTGACGCGAGAGCAAGTTGAGCTCGCCTTGGAGCTTGTCCAGCTTGCTCTCGTACTTCTTCTTCGGGAGCTTCTGCTCGAGATCGATTTGATTGACGAGGTTCTTGTGATCGAGCTCGGCAGTCACGGGTGTCGCGCGGCGCGCCTCTGCGGCTTTGCCCTGCGTCGGCTTCTTCTGATGCGCCGCTTGTTGCACACGATCCAAGCCGCGGTTCATCGCCTCGAGCAGCAGCGTCGCGCTCGTCAGCGAGCGGTAGCGCGCGTCGGTCCCTTCGATGATGTGCCACGGCGCGTGTCCCGTGCTCGTGCGGCGGATCACGGCCTCGGAGACGCTCTTGAACTCGTCGTACTTCGCGAAGAACTCCCAATCACGTTTTGTCACGCGCCACTGCGTGGTCTTGTCCTTCTCCAGACTCTTGAGGCGCTTGCGCTGCTCGTCTTTGGAGAGGTGAAACCAGAGCTTCACGAGCGCGACGCCCTCGTCCGCGAGCATCTGCTCGAGGTTCACGATTCGATCGAGCTGGTCTTCGAAGGCGCCGTGCTTCATCGTCCCTACGACTCGACCCAGAATCGAATCCGAATACCAGGACCCGAAGAAGAGACCGACATTCCCCTTCGGCGGAAGCGCGCGCCAGAACCGCCACATCGGCGGGCGAGCGCGCTCTTCGTCCGTGTGCTCGCCGAAGCCGTGCGTGATGATGTGACGCGCGTCCATCCACTCGCTCAGGGTGTGCGCGACCTCGCCCTTGCCCGCGCCCTCCACGCCGTTGATGAGCACGAGCACGGGGAACTTCTTCGCCACGAGCACGTCGATCTGCGCGCTCAGGAGCGCCTCTCTCAACTTCGGCACGCGCCGGTTGTACGTCGCCTTGTCGATCGCGTGCCCCATCTCGGCGGATTCGAACATTGGCGCAGTATACCGATCCGCCGAAGACAGCTCTGTCGTTGTTGGCCCAGGCGCGCGACATGCGGCAACAATGGCCGCCATGCAGCGGTTCGCCTTGATCTGTCTCGCTGGCGCGTTCGGCACCGGAGCGCGCTACCTCATCGGTGTCGGTTGTGTTCGCGCTTTCGGGCCTAATTTTCCGGTCGGCACGCTCATCGTCAATGTCGTCGGCTGCTTCTTGATCGCGGTCGTGATGCAGGTCGCTGCGCGGGACATGATCTCGGAGACCACCCGCTACGTGCTCGCGACGGGCGTCATGGGCTGCTCACCACCTACTCCGCGTTCAACTACGAGTCGACGCGGTTCATCGATCAGCGGGCGTGGGGCCTCTTCGCTCTCAACGTCGGCGCGACGCTGTTCGTGTGTGTGCTCGCCGGCTATTTGGGAGCAAGTCTTGGCAGGCGTATCTGACGGGTTGATGCGATCTCAGTGATGGCTTAGAGACAAGACCATGACCTGGAAAATCGACACGTCGCACTCGAGCATCGGCTTCACCGTTCGCCACATGATGTTCGCGAAGGTTCATGGGCGCTTCAACAACT
>JANYHY010000322.1 GCA_025362165.1 Myxococcales bacterium
AGCGAGGTGAGCGCGACGCGGAGGGCCTCGTTGGCGGAGGCGTCGGCGGCGATACGGATGCGCGGGCGGGCCTCGACGTCCTCGAGCAGCGCATCGGCGCCGCGCTCGCGCTCGCCGAGGGCGAGGGCGATGAGCAGGCACTCGAGGAGGCGCTGGCCGCGGAGCCCCAGCGCGGCCGCACGCGAGCGTGAGGCCCTGCGCCCTCACCACGATCCCTCCACCGTGGCCTCCGGCCCGGTGCCTGACGCGTGCAGCCCGAAGCGCCACGCGCCCGTGGTGCCCTCGGCGCTCGTGGTCGGGCTGGGCGACGTGAAGAACAGCACCAGCCCCGTCCCCAGCAGGCGTGAGCGTAGGCCAAATCTCGATGCCCTCTTTAGCCTCCGGCAATACCGCCGCAACCCCAGCTCCCGCGTCCGCGTCATCAGCCCACGCAACCTTCGACGCAAGCAACCCCGCGATCGCGATAACAAACACCCACCGACGCATGAACATCAGTCTACCGCCATCCCAGCAAGGGACGGGAAGGTCGGACGGTTTTTGTCGAGACCAAGCGATGGCTGCGTTTTCTCGGGAGCACGGACCGGAACGGCCTACTGGCCGTGAGGACCGCGCGCACCGAAAAACGCAGCCAGCGCGAAGGTCCCGGCAAAAAACGCCGACCTTCAGAACATGACGGTGCCGCTTACCCAGAGACTCTCGATCATCGTGTTGTCGACGCTGAAGCGACGACCGGGCGTGTCGAGCACGTCGCGGTGATTCGGGTTGGGCACGCCAGTGATCGTCTGTTGCGTCCCTGCATCACCGACACGGCACGGGCCGCTAGTCGCCGGATCCTTGCTGACGTCTGGGTTGCACGAGTCTGCAGCGGTGACGATGTGGCCCTGGTTGAAGCGGAAGCCGCCGCCGACTTGGAACTTCACGTACTCGCCCGCTTGCCACGTGACTGCCGCGTTCGCGCTGAACGAGCCGAAGCCTTGTTGATCCGTGATGCCACGGAAGAAGACCTTCGCGGCGTTCGGGTCTTGGACGCTGACGTTGTTGTTGCCCAGCATGTAGCCGCCGGGGTTTGGGTTGCGCAGTGAGGGCGCCGACGACGAACCGAGCGCGTCGAAGAGCTCCGAGTACTCGCGGCCCGGTGAGTTGTAGATGCCAGCGACGCGGAAGTCCGCGGTGAGCCGCTGGAAGGCTTCGCGTCGCTCCCACGGGATGACCTCGAGGCCGAGCGTGTACGAGCCGACGAGGGGCGCGTGATTGACGAGCGAGCCGACGAGCCCGTTGGTCGCGCCGAAGTCGCTCGTGGAACTCCCGCTGAACTCGGCGAGCACGTCGAAGCCAGTGTAGGGCTCGACGTAGCCAAAGCGCCGCGACACGACCATCGTCCCGTTGATGCCGTGCAGCGCGCGGCTCATGCCCGGATCGCGCGAGTTCGGGTTCGACGAGTTCGTCGGATCCACGCATTGAGGCGTGCCCGCAGGGGCGTTTGCGTTGCACGCATGGAGCGGTGAGCCCACCGCGAAGCGCCCCGCCACTCCCAAGACCCAAGTGGGCTTGGTGTGATCGCGTTGCTGATTGAGGATCGCCCAGTTGAGGCCGACGGAGAACCAGTCGATGCCGCTGCGGGTGGGGCTCTTGAAGGGGACGGTGAAGAGCTGACCGCCGCTCGGATCTTGGAGGCGCTGCGGGTTGTTCACCGAGCCGTTGAGATCGTTGATCTCGCGCGAGTCGCTCAAGATCACAGGCAGGCGCGCGACGATCGCGAAGTCGCGGAACAGTCCGATGTCGAGCCCGAGGTTGAGCACGCTCTGGCTCTGCGAGTACGCGCCCACGTTCTCAGTGGTCGGCACGAAGCCGCCGGTGGACAGTCCGGGCTGCGAGAGCTGGGTCTCACGGTGGATGTCAGCGTGCTTCCACGACTGCATGAAGCCCGCCGTGATGTGCAGGTCGAACGGATCCTCGCGATCGAAGGCGTCGACGACGCTAGTGATCTCGGCCGTTTCGCTCATCAAGCGCGGCTCGCTCGCGGCGACGGGCTCGTCTGCGGCGGCACCAGATGTCCAAGTGACACCGAGTGCGGCCGTGATCAGTGCCACGTTTAATGAGCGCGAAAGTCGCGAAGTCATCAGGGATACCGACGCTAACGGGGCGGGGTTTGGCCTGTCAACAGAAGGTCGCGAATAACGAGGGTGCGGCGGCGTCATGGCGTCGTCCTGGTGTTGGGGATGCGGCGCCAGGTTTCGTCGGCCGCGGAGGCGAGATCGACGTCGCTTTGCGAGAACGGAGCGGCCGTCGCGGCTCCTAGAGCGGCCATTCCGCAGAGCGCGCGCGCTTTGCGGCGCTCGACCACGTGTTGGCTCGCTGCGTCGCCCAACGGTCCGGCGTCTCCTCTGACCATGGCCTCGGCGAGATCGCGCGCGATGCCAGCCTGCTTGCTGCAGGCGGCGAGCAGGGACCGCACGTCTACTGGACCGCTGAGCTCGAGGTTTGCGTCAGTGGAGAGATGGATCCAACCGTCCGCGTCTGCAGCGCCTGCGTCCATCCCAGGCCGAGCGGGGACTGGGTACACGGCCGCGCCGAGCTGCGCGCGAATTGCGGTCGACGTTCGCGAAGCGGTGACGCGAACGTGGCCTCCTCCGTAGCGGACGACTCCGTGCAAGGTCATCACCCAGACCTCTGCGCCGGGCGTCTCTCCAGCGCCGGGTGAGCTCGTGAGCTCGCCGTCCAAGAGCCACTCCTCCTCCCGGCCGCCGAGACAGACGCGCGCAGCGCCGGGGCCGTTGAACGTGATCTCGCGGCTCGTCTTGCCGTCCTTCGCGGTCATCGACGCGCCTGCGCCCAACGCGATGAAGTCCAGCGGCGCGGCCTCGAGGCTGTGCAAGCCCGCGTCCGCAGACGTGCGCACGTCTCCCGTGATGACGATCAACCGACACGGCACAGTAAGCGGCGCGACTCCGGCCGCGTCGATCTGCGGCGCGCTCGCCGTGAGTGGCGCGCTCGTCGTGGTGGTTGCCGAGTCAAGTGTTGGCGTGACGGGCGGATCCTTGCACGCGCTCGACAGCGACAGCGCGAGCGCGAAGGCCCACCTCATCGCGTCGTGGACGGCGGCGAGGCGCGATGGATGCCGCTGTCGACATCGGGGAAGATGTTCTCTTCCACCTCAGCGACCTGGCCGCTGACGTCCTCTGCGGTGAGCTCTTGCTTGGCGTGGCGAAGGTCCGCCGAAGTCTGATCGAGGCGATCGGCGAGCACGCCCAGGAACTGCCAGAGCATCTTGACCGCGAGCTCGTGCTCCTTGCGGAGGATCTCGAAGAAGTCCGTGCGGCGGATCGCGATGAGCTCAGCGGGTCCCTCTGCGCGCACGGTCGCGGAGCGCGGAACGCTGCGAATCAGGGCCATTTCGCCGACGTGCTCTCCAGGCCCGAGGTAGACGAGCACCTGCTCGCTGCGGATGACGGCGACCTTGCCGCTGAGCACGATGAAGAGCTCGTCGCCCTTCTCGCCCTCGCGGATGACGATGCCTTGGTCCGCGTAGCTGCGCACCTCGACGGCTTGCATCACGCGCAACAGCTCGCGCTCCGAGAGCTTGGAGAAGATTGGCATCTTCGCGAGCACGTCGCGCTTGAGGGCGAGCAAGCGCGCGCGGCCCTCGTCGAACGCGCCATCATCGCCGAGCTTGACGACGACCGCGGTGATGTTGTCTTTGCCGCCGCGCTCGTTGGCGAGATCGATCAACGCCTTTGGCGAAGCAGCGCCGTCGAGCGCGAGAGGCTGCGCGAGCTCTTGCGCGCCCTCGAGGTATCCGCAGAGGCCGTCAGAGCAGAGCATGAAGACATCGCCCGGCAACACCTCCATGACGAGAGTGTCCACCTCGACCCGCTCGTACACGCCGACCGCGCGCGTGATGGCGTTCTTCTGAGCGACCTTGTCGATCTGCTCGCGCGAGAGCTTGCCGCGCTTGATGAGCTCGTTGATCACCGTGTGATCTTCGGTGACCTGCTGCACGCGCGCGCCACGCATCAAGTAGATGCGGCTGTCTCCGACGTGCGCGATGAAGCCTTTTTGGCCGATGACCAGCAAGCTCGAGAGCGTCGTGCCCATGCCGCGCTTGGCGGCGTCCGCCTGCGCCTCTTCGTGGACCTTGGCGCACGCGCGTTGCACGGCGTACTCGAGCAGCGCGACGACGTCTCGCGTGGTGACGTCCTTCTGGCCCTGCATGTAGCCTTCGAGGATGCCGCGCTCCTTCTTCACCTCTTCGTGCACCGTGCGCACGGCGATCGCGCTGGCGACCTCGCCCGCCGCGTGCCCGCCCATGCCGTCTGCGACGATGAAGAGGCCGAGCTTCTTGTCGACGAGGAAGTTGTCCTCGTTGTGGTCGCGGACCTTTCCGACGTCGGTCGCCGCGAAGAAGCGGATGTTGTCGCCTAGGTTGGTCAAACGCGGTGTCTCCAGAGCGTGCGACTATACGTGTCTGCGCTCGGGCGCGCACCAGCGAATCGGGTAGGACGATGCGTACGCACGGCGTTTGGTTTTTCTTCTCGGTCTCGCTCGCCTCCACGGTCGCTTTCGCGCAACAGAGCGCGGACGCTGGCCCACCCGCCGAGATGGTCGACGGCTCGACCGATGCCGGGTTTACCGCACTGGACGACGATTCTTGGGACGCACGATACGCCGACGCGAGCGGTCGGTTGGCGCGTGGCGAGCTCGAAGCGGCGATCGCGGGCTTCTCTGCGCTCGTGCCGATCGCTCCCAATGACACGCTGCGAGATCGTGCGATCGCCCAGCTCAAGGTCGCCATCGAGATGGGCAAGCCAAAGCTGCCTCCTGCTCCGCCCGAGGACAGCGAGCTCCCGCCCGATCCAAACACGCCACCCAAGCACGTACGCTCGCGCTCGCTCGACGAGCTCGTCTGGATGTACACGAGCACCGTCTCGTACGGCTTGACGGTGGGTCTGCTCGCTGACGGCGTGGTCAACGAAGGTCGCGGCATCGACACGCACGTCGCGATCCCGATCGGCGCGGTCTCGTTCGGCGCTCTCGCTGGAGTCGCGATCGCCGTGATCGATACGCACTCGGCGTTTCGCTACGGCGTGCCGCAGTCGATTACGAGTGGCATGTACATCGGGCTCGAACAAGGCTTGTTCTGGGCGCTATGGGACGCGGCGCGCGACAACGGGGCGCAGTACCTCCGCACCACGGCAACCGTCTGGGGCTTCACCACGGCTGGCGCGCTCACGGGCGGGATCGTCGGTGGACTCGCGAAGACGACTCCAGGACAAGCGTCTTGGGTTGGCACCTTCGCGCTGTGGTCTGGCGTGATCCTCGGGAGCAGCGCGCTCGCGGTCACGGCGACGGACGACACCGGGCAAGCGCGTTTGCAAGGCGAGCGCAATCTGGGGCTCGTCGGCGGGATCGCGCAGCTCGGCGGCATCGGCGTGGGAGCGCTCTCGGCAGCGTGGATTCAGCCCTCCGTCTCGCGCTCGCGTTACATCGACCTTGGGTCGTTGAGTGGCGCGTCAATGGGCGGCCTTCTCTGCACGGAGCTTTGGCGCCACTGCTCGGAAGCGGGAGCCATGGGAGGCATCGCCATCGGCGCGTCGCTCGGCTTCGTCTCCACACTCATCGCGACGAGCTGGCTGCGGAACGATCCCATCGCGCGCAGCTTTCCCGCGCTCGATCACGTGACGCCGACGATCACTCCGACGAGCGGAGGCGCCACGCTCGGTCTCAGTGGCGCGCTCTGAAGCGGCGCGCGATCAACAGAGCGAGACCCATGAGCGAGAACGACAACAACGATCCGCGGGATCCGGGAACCTGAGCGCGGGCTTGAGAGCAACCTTCGTCCTGTGCCGCGGGCTGAGCTGCGGGAGGCGTCACGGAGGCGTCATGGAACACCGGCGGATCCACCGAAGCGTCTGGCTGCGGTTGCGGAGGCACGCTCGCGTCGGGGACTACCGGTGCCTGATGAC
>JANYHY010000371.1 GCA_025362165.1 Myxococcales bacterium
CGAGCGCCGCGCTCGGTGCGGCGACAGACGCGCTCTCTGCGCTCGTGAAGTTGAACGAGAGTCGCGAGCCGAGCGCGAGGCTCTCCATCGGCGTCGCGCTGCACCTCGGGTCCGTGCTCTACGGCAACATCGGCGCGAGCAAGCGCCTCGACTTCACGGTGATCTCTTCGTCCGTCAACGAGGCCTGTCGCCTGGAGGCGCTCTGCAAGGGCCTCGGCACGCCGCTCACGCTGAGTGAGGCGTTCGTGAACGCCGTGCAAGAGGCGGACGTCGTGGACCTAGGCGAGCACGCACTCAAAGGCGTGAGCGCACCCGTGCGAGTGTTCACGTTGCGTCAGTACATCGCGACGCCTTGAAGCACTGATGATCAATTAGGCGTGGGCGGGATCACGACTGTATTGATTGGCTGAACACTAGCGCCCGCAGGATACGCGTAGCTGACTGCTTGACTGAATGAGGTGCTCTTGTTGGTTCCCCAACCCCAAACGGTCAATGCGAAGGGGACGTCGCTTTTGGCTTCATGACGGCCATTGTCGCAATTGCCCACTTTGGCGAAGTTGCCAGTCACGAGATCCGTGCGCGTGTATTGGTATTGACCACTAGAGCCAATGGCGGTCCAACCCGTCAGTGTTCCTTTGCAATCCAAAGTGACGTCATGGAACGTCATGTCTGGTGCCTTTTGGCGGACGAATACCAAGTGAGTCTCTGGATAGGTCGGGTCCGTGAAGAAGATGTAATTGGCGAGATATTGCGCCGGCGGGATCACGTTCACGAACTCGGGATCGCCAGCGCAGCCTACGGGTGAGCCGTAATTGCCCGGCAGCGTGAAGCACCCAGTCATGTGCGCGCCGAAGAAGAACGGGTGTTGATCGTCTTGGCTCTTCACGACGTATTGACCGTCTGCGTCCACCTCGACGACCTGTCCGCGCTTGAGCGTGGTCGGCATGCCGGGCACTTGCGGCTCGTACGTGAGCGTGGTGCCGTCTACTGCGCCGACGAAACGCCACGGCGGCTTCTCTGCATTACCTTGCAATCGATCTCGATAACGAACTGCCACATACTCGTGACCGAGCGCCTTCACGGGCGGGATCTGTTGGTGCATCCCGTCGCATGCGGGCTGCTCGAGGTTGGTGCAGCCGTGACCGCCCCAACTGCCAATCGGTTTATCGGCTTTGGCGACACTGCCTGACAAATCCGTCGGCTGCTGGAAGCGCAGGATTTGGCCCTTGTTGAGCGTGTACTTCTGCACCGTGTTCTGCGCGGCGGCGGCGACTCCGTTGCCTCCGACGATGGCAGCGGTCGGCACGATCGAGACCGTCGTGTTGTTCTCTTGTCCGACGAAGGCGATCCACGGATTGCCGAAGCCCGTCTCGCTCCACGCCGCGGTGGCCACGTAGTTGTCGTCCCAAGAGCTCGTCGGCAGCAGCAGGGTCGCGCCAGTGACCGCGCTCGATCCGCCGCCGTACGGGAAGATGTCATATGCGACGACAGGCGCGCTCGAGGTGATGTGGAAGGCGTCCGAGATCAGCGTACCTGCGGTGCCGACGCCGCCTTTCACGCCGACGTTCACGCTGCCAGGACAAGACGATCCGTCATCGCTCAAGAACAAGATGCCCACGCCACCGGTCGGGATCGTGTTGCCGGGCAGCGCGGTGTAGGTGGTCGCTTGCCCGCTGCCTTGTGGCGCGTAGGCGATGCCTGGGAGCGCCTTGCCTGCGCGATCGATGTTGACGGTGACGGGAGAGCCCCACGTGTTCGCGACGAACGCGGCGAAGCACGTCTGCCCCGTGAAGTCGGTCGCGCTGACGGCGTAGTACTCGCAGCCGACGCTCGACTTGTTCGCCTTCGCGGCGTCGCACGCGGGCACGCACATCCCGCCTGGCGCGCAGCCCTCGGACGGCGGACACGCTTGCAGCACGTTGCCTTGGCAGTCGATCACGTTGTGCAGATCGCCAGAGCACTTGACGCACATGTTGCTCGGCGAGTCCGTCTGCGCGTCGCCTTTGAAGATGTTGCCAGAGTCGTCCGTGGGGAGCGAGCCGTCGTCGGCCGTGCCCGTGTCGGGCTGGTCCACCGGGAACGTGTTGTCTGTCGTGCTCCCGCATGCCCAAAACGCCGACGCGCCGAGCGCAGTGACCGACACCATCAAGAAAGATTTGTTCATAACGTTCTCCCGCGAAGGCTAAAGGCTAGCGCCTTGTTCGGCAGCGCGCGATGTAGGTTGCAACTATCGCAGCGATCGCCCCTTCGGTACTCCGTGTTACTTTCGCAGGGAGGTTCCCCGAGCGATGTTCGATGTGAAGCGGCAGTGTGAGTCGACCCTCGGTGCTCTTGCTTCGTCGTACTGATGTGGACTCCAGCGGCAGCGCGAACCCGCTCTACATTCTTCGACGGTCAAGGGTTTGGTGACGGTATGGGTGTCGTGGTCGTCACCGGGATGGGCGCGGTCTCCTCGCTTGGCAGTGGAGTCGCCGCGCATCGGGACGCGCTCTGGCGGGGGCGCACTGGCATACGTCCCATCACGCGCTTCGACACCAGTTCGCTCGGCACTCAACTCGGCGCGATGTGGCCCGAGTGGGAGGGCCGCGTGCAGCCAGAGCCTGGGCGTGATCGCGACTTGTTCGAGACCGCCGAGTCGTTCCCGCTTCACGAGCTCGCGATCTGCGCGGCGCGCGAGGCCTGGTCGCAAGCGAGTCCGAAGGCCGATCCAAAGCGGGTCGCGCTCGTGTTTGGCACGTGCTTCGGTCAAGGCTTTGAGGAGTTCAGCGCGGTGGCATTGCGTATCGCAGCGGCACTCGAGATCGAAGGACCGTCAATCACCATCTCGACGGCGTGTTCATCGTCGACGAACGCGATCGGTCTGGCGCGAGATCTCTTGTCATGCGGACACGCCGACGTCGTCGTCGCCGGAGGTGCCGACACGCTGCTGCGCGAAGCGGTCGCCGGCTTCTCTGCGCTCGGCGTATTGAGCCAAGTGCCTTGCGCGCCTTTTAGCGAACCGGTCGGCACGACACTGGGCGAAGGCGCAGGGTTCTTGGTGTTGGAACGCAGCGACGATGCATCGCGCCGCGGCGCTCCCAACTTGGGGAGCATCCACGGCTACGGGCTCTCCGCCGACGGCTTCCACGAGACGACGCCGGACCCGAGCGGCAGCGGCATCTCACGCGCGATCCGGAGCGCTCTCGTCGACGCGAATTGGCTCGCACGAGAGGTCGACTTCGTCAGCGCACACGCGACGGGCACGGCGAACAACGATCACGTCGAATGGACTGCCATCCTGCGCGAGCTCGCGCGCGCCGTGCCGGTGAGCGGTTCGAAGGGGCACTTGGGGCACACGCAGGGAGCTTCTGGTGTCCTCGAGCTCATCGTTGCGCTCGTGTGCCATCGCGAAGGGCGCGTCCCGCCGACCTTGCATTTTCGTGGTCCGCGCTCGGGCTGTCCTAGCGACCCCATCGCGGATCTCGAGCCGCGGCCCATGACCGTCGCGCGAGCTCTCAAGCTCTCGGCAGCGTTTGGAGGCGCCAATGCGGTGCTCGCCTATGGGTGCGGTGAGGTGCCTGCGAATGCCCCGAGACCGCGCGCTCACGTCGTCCTCGAGGGTGTTGGCGTCGTTGGTCCAGCGGGCACGTTTCGACTCGCGGACGCGGTCTCACTCCGAGGAGCGAGCAACGTCGGCGCGTGTCGTGAAGTGGATGTCGACGCGCTCGGCTTGAACCCTCGGCTCGATCGCTCGTCGCGTTGGCTCTCCGCGGCTGCGGTGATCGCGCTCGAAGCTACGCGCGGATCCAGAGAGCAGACCGGCCTCTTCGTGGGCGCCACACGAATGCCCGAGGAGAGCTCGCGCAAGTGCACCGACTCGATCCGACAACGCGGCGTCGCGGGGACATCGGCGTCGGCGTTCGCGCGGATGTCGGTCAACGCACCGACGGGCTCGTGCTCCGCTGCGCTCGGTCTGCTCGGCCCGACCTCGACGCTCTCGATCGGCGAAGGGAGCGGGTTGCTCGCGATCGCTCTAGCCGCCGATTGGCTCGCAGCGCGGCAAGACGCGTCGGCGATCGTCGCGGGCGCCGTGTCCGAGCCCTACGGCGCACTACCCGACGAAGCTGAAGGCGCCGTTTGCGTCGCGCTCGGACGCTCGTTCGCACCACCGCGAGCGAGCCTCGTCGTCGCGGCCTGGGCGATCGCAGGTCCCAAGGATGCACGCGCATGTGTCGAGCGCACGACACTCGCAGGGAAGGTAGGAGGAGTCATCGTCGATGGCGCTCGCGCGCTCGTCGATGACGCGCGCCAATGGGTCACGCTCGACGGCGAAATCGGCGTCGTCGCGGGCAGTGAGCTATGGGGTGAGTCTGAAGCGGTGAGGTCCGCGGCGATGGTGGCCTTCGCGGCGTCGCTCTTGTCAGCGGGCCGAGCGCGATCGATCCTGATCGTATCGGAGCGCGGCGCATCGAGCATCGCGCTCGTTCTCACGCGAGAGGATGATCGATGAGCGACGTCTCAGAAGCCACGGCGCTCTACCTAGCGCGTCGCGAACGCGCGCTCGGTGAAGCGCGGCGACTGCTCGCGAGCATCATCAACTTCGCTGGCGACCCCGCCGACATCGATCCCGACGCAGGTCTCTTCGGCACCGGTCTCGGTCTCGACTCTCTCGACGCCGTCGAAGTCATCGTCGGGATCGAGATCGATCTCGGCATCAAGCTCGAGGGGCATGATCCCATGCGCCTCGGCCTCCGAAGCGTCAACGGCGTCGTCGATGCGATCATGCGCGCGAGAGGAGAGCTGCCGTGAGCCTCGTCGACGAGGTCCACGCGATCCGCAACTCGGCCGGGCTGAGTGACGCTTCGCACGTCGTCGCTGTGCGGATCGAGGGCGTCGGCGCGCTCGAGCTCGTGCAGCTCGCGAGCACGCAAGCGCCTCACGCGCGCGAAGGGCGCGTTCGTCAGTCGTTGCTGTTGCGCGACGACGCCACCATCTTCGCAGACGCCTTCATCGTGAGGGCCGACGACGGATTTCTGCTCTTCGCCGAGGGTCCATCGGAGAGCGAGCTCGTCGCGTGGCTCGAGACACTCCGCGATCGTGCAAACCTCTCGGCCTTGGTCGTTGGCATGAGTGCGGTGTGGGTCGTGTTCGGCGTCGACGGGCCTTACGCATGGGAGGTCGTCGCTAAGCTGTTGGGGCCGATCGTGCTCGGTCAGCCGTACTTGTCGCTCCTCCGCCGTGATGAGCTGCTCTGCTTGCGAGCCGGCAAGACGGGCGAATACGGTTACCTCATCTTCGCTCCTCGCGACGCCGCCGCGGAAGTGCGTAGCAAGCTGACCGAGGGCGGAGGCGCTCTCGATCTTGCGACCGTGAGCCTCGAAGCGCTCGACGTCTGCGCCCTCGAGAACTGGCACTTCTCTTGGCGAATGCTCGGCGCCTCATCGCTCACTCCCATCGAGCTGCAGCTTCAGTGGCGCGTCGTCTACACGCGTGCGTTCGTCGGAGCAGATGCGCTGCGCACCCGACGAGCCGAGGGGATCCGCGCACGAACCACATGCTTCGTCTCGAGCTCCAGCTTGCGCGGCGGTGAGCGCGTTCTGCTCGAAGGCATCGACGTGGGCGAGGTCCTCTCCACAGTCGCATCTCCGACGCTTGGACAGACCGTCGGCGCTGCGCTGCTGCTTGCACGCTTCGCGCACCCGCACCTCCCGCTCACCGCAGAGACGCCTAACGGATTGGCGTCACTCCGAACCTGCACGGCTTCGCTCGTGGACAACCTGAGCCTCCACGTACAACCCCACAAGCACGCGTACGCCACGCGCGCCGCGCTGGAGCTCGCGCGATGAGCATCGACGTCGTGCAAGGTCAATGCGTCCGCTGTGGCGCGTGCGCCGTCCTCTGCCCTGGAGTCTTCGAGGTGGGCTCCGTGTCCTCGCACGCGGTCCGCGAGCCCACGCCGAGTGAGCGCGTGTTCGTCGAAGCCGCGCGCTGGATCTGTCCCTCCGACGCCGTGCGCGTGTCGTCGCTTGAAGACGCGCCGTCCTCGCGCGCGATCGTGGACGTCTCGTTCGACGAGCTCGCCCGCAGCGCCGAGCGCGTGCGGTGGTCTCTCGAGAGTATCGATTGGCGCGATCTCGATCCCGCCCGAGCGCCCGCGGAGCTGCGCGCCGTCGTGCGCGAGATGGCATTCTCCGAGAACGCAACGTACTCGGCGACCCAGCGCTTTCTCGAGGCGTTCTTCGACGACATCGACTTCACCCAGTGGATGTCGGTCTGGTTCTACGAAGAGACACGCCACCCGCACGTGCTCACCGAATGGCTGCGGCGCGTGGGCGAAAGTTTGCCCTCGGACTTCACGTTGAAGGGCCGCGTCTCGACGCCCTTCATGCGCTCGCTCTTCGGCACGCTCGTGACCAACGTGATCTCGGAGGTCACCGCCGCGCAGGCTTATCGGACGCTGGCCCGGCAGAGTCCCGAGCCCGTGCTGGCGCGCATCGCCGAGCACATCGCTCGCGACGAAGCGCGACACGCCGCGACGTTCTACCGATTCGCGCGCAAGCACCTCATGTCGGCGACCCCCGAAGCCGCTCGGCGCGATCGCGCGCGTGGCGTCGAAGTGTTGCAGTCGTGGCTCGGCGGCGCGCAAACGGCGACCCACCCTGTCGCAGAGATGCTCGAGCGCTTCGAGGACGCCGAGCACGGCTCGCTCGGCTTGGGCTTCGGCTCGGTGCGCACCCGTGTCTTGCGCGTGGTAGGCTCGCTGCTCGATCTTCCGCTGCGGCGAGAGGAGGACGTCGCACCAACACTGCGCGCCGTCCTCGAAGGGAGGGAGTAATGGCGATCGGCAGGCGCGGTGTGATGGGCCTTGGTGCTGTCGGCCTCGGCGGCGTCGCGCTCGGATGCGCCAATGGCCTGCCCCCTCAGGCGCCGACCGCGTCGCCCGAGGATGTCGCTCGTCTCTTGGCGGATCTCGATCACGTGCTCGGCGAACTTCAATCGCTCGAGGTCGGATCATTGCGATCGTCTGACCAAGAGGAGGCCCTGTGCCTGCGCCTGTTGAGGACGCTGTGTCTGATGGGTGCCTATCGCGATGTCCCCAACTCCGTCTGGCACGAACCGCAGGTCGAACAGCGCCTCGCCGAGACTCTCCCGCGCATTAGCGCGACGCTCAGCGCAGCGCGCGCACACCTCGTCGCTCTCATGGACACGCACGGCGCGCGCATCGACGACAAACTGCGCAGCGACTCCGACGTGACCATGCGCATCCTCGAGCGGATCGACGAGCAGGCGAAGCGCATCGACGTCCCGCTCGAGCAACGCCTGCACTTGCGCGCCACGACCGCGCAGCTCTCCGGTCGACTACGCTTCGAAGGCGCGAGAGAGGTGACGACCGATCTCCTCGCAAAATACGATCGCGCGCTCGCTTCGCGCAAATCGGTGCTCGGCATGGTCGGCGACGACACCGAGCTTCCGCCGGCAGCCGTGCCGCCCTCACCACCAGTGCGAACAGAGCCGCGTCCGCGAGGCGAGGAAGGCGAGTCCTGTCGCGAAGACGTCGACTGTGAGGAGCCGCTCGTCTGTGCCGATGGGGAGTGCAAAGTACACCACGGTCGCAAGTCCGAACGCCTCGTCACGACGACCCGCCACGTCGCGATCTATGGCGCGATCTTCCTCATCCCACCGCTCTGCGGAATCGGCGCGCTGATCTTGCTCAATTGCTTGTTCATGGTCATCGTCGCCGCTGGTCTCGCCGCGGGTGGAGACTGATCGTGCGTGCGCTCGGATTCGCCGCGCTGGTGTTGGCCCTCGCTCCGTTGACGGCGCGGGCGCAAGAGACGGCGCGCGCAGGCGTAGGGGGCGCGTGCGGGGCGCGTGCCGATTGCCAAGACGATCTGCGATGCTTCAAACAGCAATGCATCGATCGCGAGACCTTCGAGTCACGCTCGACTTACAACAGCACGCGGTACTTCATGGGGGTCGGACTGGGCGGGGTCCTAGCCTATGGGAACGGGTTCGCCGCGGGCGTGCAGCAGATGATCCACGCAGGTGTGCTGTTTGGAGGGCACGCCGAAATCCGACTCGAGGTCTCGCCCGCGACGACCCTCATGTTCAACTTGCTCACACCCGCCGACCAGCCGCCGACAGCGGTCTTCGAGAGCGCCCTGACGATTGGTTACCTCATCCCGATCAACGACTTCACCTCGTGGATCGTCCGAATTGGCGGGGGCGGCGGCGCGTTTCTCGGCATCAGACCAGGCACGCCGCAGCCATTCGGCGAGCTGCGCTTGGACGTCGTGGGTGTCGCCGTGCGAACGAGCGAACACTTGCTTGTCGAGTTCAACGTCCCGTCATTACGCGTCCTCGACGTCTCGAGTCGAGTAGTCCTCATGGCGGTCACGAACGTCGGGTTCAACTATTTGTTTTGACTCATCACACCCAGCGGTCGTTACAGGTCCAACCATCGTTACAAGGTCGCGCTCAAGCCCATCGCGGTGCCTGCATGGTTTGTGAGAATAACATGCGGCCCTAGTGTGGCTGACCTCACGCAACGACTTAGGCTCGCGGCTCATCATCGTCAATTGCTGCGCCTTGTTCGGCGGCGCGCGATGTAGGTTGCAACTACCGCTGCGATCGCCAATGAGGCGCCAAATGGGCGCGGCGCGTCCTGCTCACTAAGCGCGCAGCCGCCTTTGGTGCGGGCAGAATAGGTAGACGTCCACGCGTCTGTCGCGATCGGGATCGTGACGGGTGTGACGATGTCGGCGCCATCGAACGTCGCGCCGACTGTGAGCGACTCGCCGCCCAAGCCCGGCGCAAGTAACACTCGATACAAGAACAAACCGGGTGCGGGCGACCGCGCGACGTCCGGCAGGTTCGTCATCGGGCGGGAGTCGACGAGCACCTTCGCGCGCAGGCGCGACATGTCGAACAGGTTCGCGTGATGACCGTTCGCCGCGCGCAGCTCGAGGATCACAGTGAGCGGGAGCGAGCCGTCTGCAGGCGCGTAGCCCTGACTCAACGTGAGCCAGCTCGACTCCGCGTCCGGCAGTGAGAGCGCAGGGTTCTTCATGTCGTCGAGCGCCGCGAGCGCGCCCAACACGTCGATCTCGCCTGGCCCCGACTGATCGTAGAACGGCGCGGCTCCGCGGACTCTGTGCGCGCCCGCTTGCAAGAGCGCGCGGATTTCGTCTTGTGTGAGCAGCGGGTTGCGCTCGAAGAGAAGCGCGGCGACTCCCGTGACCATCGGCGCGGCCATCGACGTGCCGAGCGACATCGCGTGTCGATCGTCCACCTGCAAGCAGCGATTGTCGGCCTTTCCCGCTTTGGTTGCCGGACACGACACGCTCGTGAACACGCTCGTGACGACGCCTGGTTTGGCCTGCGCGCTCATCGCGGCGACGACGATTCCGCCTGGCGCGAGGATGTCCGGCTTGGGGACACCGAGCGCGTTCGGGCCCGCGCCGCTGAACCAAGCGACGTCTCCCTCGACAGGGCGCGCGCCGTGGACTTGCGTGCGATCTTGGAGTCGGCCCGTGTGATCGAGCACGGGCGCGCCGACGGACACGAACTCGCCAGTGATCGATTTCCAGCTGTCGCGGTTGACGCTCGCGCCCACAGCGATCGAGTCGGGGTGCGTCGCGGGGAGATCGATCGTGCCCTCGCGGACGCCGACGGTGAAGCTGGTGGGCTTGCTGCCGAACAAACTCGCGTCGCCCGTTCCATCCAAATAGAGCTCGGCGGTGCCTTCGCCCTTCAAGGTGATCGCGTACGTGCCCGCGGGCCACTTGCCGCTCCAGATCACCGTCGCCCCGAGCGAGCCCTTCGGGACGGACGACCCTTGCGCGCTCGAGCCGTGAACGACACCCGCGTTGTAGTCCGTCGTGTTCTTGCCGACTTGATGACCATCCGCGACGGGCGAGATCCAAGTGCCGTCCGGTCCGTCCAAACCGATCGAGAGCGTAGAGCCCGCGTGCTCGGTCACCCACACCTGCACCGTTCCGCTCTGCGCGCCTGCGGAGGTGATGGGCACCTTCACAGTGCTGCCCGCGCTCACGTGCACGTTCTGATGAATGGGAGTCTCGATGATCGAGCCGCTGTTGCCCGCCGCGATCACGATCGCGTGACCAGGATGCGATGGTCCCACCGACGACATGAGCGCCTGCTCCCAAAGCGTCGTGCCGTCGTGCGGGCCGAAGTCACTGCCGAGCGAGAGGTTCGCGGCGACGGGCATGCCCAGCGCGTCTGCGCGATCGAAGACGAACTGCGAGCAAGTGATGATGTCGACGTTCTCGAAGCTCGACGATCCCGATCGCGACGCGCGCGCGATGATGAGCGTGGCCTTCTGCGCGAAGCCGCCGAACGTTCCGCCGTTGGGATCGCTCGCGGCGATCGAGGTGACGTGCGTGCCGTGACCGACCTCGTCGATCGGCACGGTCTGCCCGGCGGCGATGCGCGCGTCGATGTCCGCGCCCGAGAGCACCGCGCCGAGGATCACCGTACCGTTGCCGTCTTTGACGCCGAACTTCTGCTCGAGCTCTGGGTGCAGACCGAGCGGCGCTTGAGAGAGATCGAGGTACCAAGCGACGCGAGACTTCTTCGTGTCGGGATCGATGAAGTCCGGGTGTGTGACGTCGAGGCCCGTGTCGATGATGCCGACGGCGACTCCCTTGCCGGTCGCGCTCGTCACGAGCTGCGATTGAAAGAGCTCCGTCGCGAAGCGCGCGTGATCGAGCATCATTCGCGAGGGCGGAGAGACTTCCATCATGAGCGACGGGTGCGCTTGTCCGAACGCGATCACGCCCGCTGGATCGCCGCGCATCATGGCGATGCCTGGCGCGATCTCGTCGAGCCCGAGCGACGCCGCGGATTGTCCCTGAGGGATCGCGACCAACAACCCGAGCCGATTGGACGACGGAGAGAGCGCATCTGTCGCGCGAGCTCCAAGCAGGCGCACGAGCGCGACGTCGCGAGGATCTTCCGCGAGCGCAGGACACGAGATCAACAGCGTCGCGACGCCGAGCAAAAAACACAGCCCCTCCCAGCCTCTCGCGACGGTCTGCCCTCCCCCACGAACGTGGGGGAGTTGGAGGGGGCTCACGCGGCCGACCGGACCCCTCATCGAACGTCGCTCGGCTCGTCCCAGTCGGTGAGCTGTGCGCGCTCTCTGTCGTTGGTCTCGAGCTCCACCGCGTGATCGTCCAGCAAGTCTTGGAGGCGATGCGCGCCGCGCGCTATGCGCTCGGGGAGTTCTCGGATCATCAACGGCACATCATAGCGCGCGAAGAGCGGCTCCCACCGACCTTCTCTGAGCGTCGGTCCGCGCTTAGGCAGCGCGCGAGGGGCCACGATCGCGTGGGGCGGCGCGTCCATCAGCCTGCGCAACAACCCCTCGTCGACGAGCGGCATGTCGCACGCGAGCGCGAGCACGACACCCGATCGCGCATGACGAACGAGCGCGTTCAAACCTCCGATCGGGCCAATTCCAGGGGGATCATCGTCGATCGCCTCACCCAAGGACTCGTACTCGCTTCGACGCCCGACGAGCACGTGCGGCGCCTCGACCGCGCGCAGCATCGCGATCCATCTCTGGACGATCGAGGGCTCCCCGGACGGAGGTCGGAGCAAGCCCTTGGGTCGCCCCATCCTCTTGGACTCGCCGCCGACGAACACGCCCGCGAGCACGTCACGCATTCGCCGAGCGTAGCGTGTAAGCTGCACGTCATGCGTTCTTCCTTGCTCGCGGTTGCGCTGCTCGCTTGCGCTTGCTCCACACCTGCGGCCACGCCCGCGCCTCAACCCGCGCCGTGTGGTGGAGACGCGGCGACGACCGAGCCGTACACCGCGACCGCGACGTGGCAAGCGAACGACGCAGGCACCGCGGTCGTGCTCAAGATCACTCTGCACCTCGTCGATCCCAATTTCAGCGGGCACATCAACGTCCCTACCAACTCGCTGGTCACGGCTGTCGTTCCGGTCGCTGGAGGGGACGTCGTGCTCACGGTGCGTCCTCTCGTCGGCACGCACACGGTCGGCGTCGGCTTCGACGTGACCTGCTTGAACAAGAGCGCCACGGTCGTCGTCACATGGAGCGGCGACCCCGTCGACGGTCAGACCTCTCCAGCGGTCGTGACGTTCTGAGAGTCGCGCTCGCCGCTCTCTTCATCGGCTGCGCGCCTCCGCACGTGGAAGACATCCCGGTCCCCGCGCCCGCCGATGCGTCGCAGGGCCTGGATTCAGCCACTCTCGCGGATGTCGTTGATGCATCAATCATCGACGCCAGCGACGCGAGCCCGCCTGTCGACGCCTCGCGCTGCTCGGGCGGCCCCATTGTGAAGGTGCGCCTCACCGTGGGCAGCGGCGGCGTGGGTCGCGTGACCTTCAACGGCAAGCGAGACGTCGTGGTGTTCCATGTGCCGTATCCCTACCAATGCTTTCAAGGCGAGCTCGGCCCCTCGCAGGACGCCGGCGCTGACTTCGTGGTGAGCTGTCTCGGTGACGATCGCGGAACGTGGATGCGAGTGACCCCGCGTGGAGACCTCATCATCATCGACGGCAAAGACTACGAGTCGATTGCCCCGTTCCACATGGAGGTGCAGCTCGCTCCATGCTCTACCGTCGATATTGGCGTCGGTCAGATGAAGCAGGGCCTCCCTCACTGAGAGCTCATCGGCGGCCTACGCAGGAGATGCTCGATTTCTGACGTGAAGTATCGCTTCGTGACCGACGTCGCGTCGCTCCGCCAAAAGCCAAACATCAATACGAGAAGACGTTGCTGTTCCTCGTCGCGGGGTCGAAGAACCGTCGATGGTGACGCTCCCATCGTTGTTCGTACCGGTGTCGTTGGTGTTGCCTCCATCTTCAACCGTCCCGACAGGGCTCGAGCACGCCGACGCGACAATGGCGCATGTCCCAGAGATGAAGATGGATAGTCTCATTGGTTCACCCCACATCAGGATATGCCTAACTAAGAGCGGCCTTTTGGCCTAAAGTCGCACTTCGATCCGATGCCGTATCGAGTTCTTCGAGCCGCTTGATGACCACCAAGACTGACCGCGAATCACAATCTTTGAACATCAACCGGTCCCGACCGTCCAACTTCGACCTGGGGGATCCATGTCCATGCGCCACCTCGTCTTTCTCCTCGTCTTGACCGCGCCCATCACTGCCTTTGCGCAGCAGCTCCAGGTGACGGAGTCGCCCACCAAGAAGCCTCGGCCGAAGAGCCTCGAGGCAATCTCGCAAGTGCGAACCGCCATCGACATTTGCAAAACGAACATGACGGCGCATTCGGACACGTCCGCGCTCATCTCGGACGACGACTACTTCACCTACACCGCAGCGCGCGACGCGGCAGCAGTCGCGGAGCCGACGATCCTCGTGTTCGACGCGTCGCTCGACTACCACGTGGAGCGTACGCCCTCGAAGTGGTTTCCCAAGTGCACCACATATTATGCAAACTACGCCAGTGGTGTTGGCGCTGCCGATCTGCC
>JANYHY010000397.1 GCA_025362165.1 Myxococcales bacterium
CGTTGGGCGGCCGCAAAGCGCTTCGTGCGCGCTGACAAGAAGCGGAGCGCTACACGCCTTCGGCTTCCCGTCGTGCGCACGCTCGGGGTGGCGACCCTGGAGTCCGTCGACGCGCTGACCCTCGAAGCTGCGCTTGGCTAATCGAGAGAGCGCAACAATTTTGGCGGTCGCTCACCGACCAGGTACGCTTCATGGTGGTCTGCATCTTCACGGATGCGACGCCAAGGAGCTTCTTTCATGGACAGCCTCACGTGCTTCGCTCGCCGCGCTATCTCGGTCGCAGTCGTCGCCTCCATCGCGACCGCGGCAGCGTGCTCGCACAACGACGGCTCGGTCTTCATCGCGGGCGTCCTCGCGCCCCCCACGAGCTCGCAGAACGGCGTCTGTCTGTTCCAGGCGAACCCCGCTGGACCGTTCTTGTCGAGCGGCGTGATGGACGTCGCGCTTGCCGAGCGGTATGCGCCCGTCATCCTCATCGGCAACCAGTTGGTCCCCCGCGGTGACAACGCCAACCTCCGCGTGGAGACCAATCGCTTCATCATTCAAGGGACGATCGTTCGCATCACGGACGCGCAGGGCGGCCAAATCGCGAGCTACACGATCCAAGGCGGTGGCGAGGTCGATCCCGCTGTTGGCGGCACGCCGGGTTACGCGACGTTCGCTCCCCAGATCATCGACTCGGCGACGTCCGCGCTCCTGCGGAACAAAATCTTCAACAACCAACGCGGCCCGACCAAACGGCTCATCACTTTCTTCAAAGTGTTCGGCGCCACGACCGGCGGCGTCTCGCTCGAGTCGATGGAGTTCGAGTACCCAGTCGAGACGTGCTGGGGTTGCCTCGTAACCTTCCCGCCAGGGTCGGACGACCCGGCGCAGTTGCCACGACCCAACTGCAAGGCTGGCGCAGGTACGTCGTCGACCATCATCGTGCCGTGCTCCTCAGGCGTGGATCAGGCCATCGACTGCCGCCTTTGTCCTGGCAACCTCGCCTGCGTTCCGTGACGCGCCTACGTTTCACGTGAAACGGCTCGCGACGCTCACGCTCATCGGCGCGTTGCTCTCCTCGCGGGTGTCCTTGGCGGCGCCGCAGCTCTCGACGGGGCTGACCCTCGGCGGTGGCGTCAGCGGGTTGCGCCAAGCCCCACCCTTTCCGTCGTTCCACCTCGGCGCGCGCGCGAGCCTGCTGTTCGGGCCCCCTCTAGACGATCGCATGCGCGTCGGGCCCTATGTCGAGGCGTTGACCGTGGCGTTCGAGTCGTTCGAACCGGGTGCGGGCCTCGAGTGGCTGTTGCCTGCGATCACCGGCGCCCCCTTCGTGCTCGGAGCGGGTGGGCACGCTCGCTATTCAGACGCGGGCTGGCAACCCGGCGTCCACAGCACCCTCTTCTTTGGTTCCCGCAGCTACAATCACAGCTCGCTCTATGGCGTCGCGGGTGGACTCTTCGTGCAGGGCCGGCTCGCGTTCGGAGACGCCCGACAAGGCGACGTCCTGATCGGGCTGTACGTGGACTCGGCGATCTTGGCGCTGCCGGTCGTGCTCCTCATCAACGCGTTTCGCTGACACCTGGCGCGCGCTCTAGGGAGTATGCTCGGGCCGATGGAATCGCGACGCGCCGTTCAGCTCAAGGTTGGGGGCCAACAGTTCAAAGTCGTCAGCTCGGCGACCGAGGGCGACCTCGAGCGGCTCGCAGGGGTCGTGGACAAGAAGCTCGGCGAGCTCGGCGCCAAGGGGCGGGCCGCTCCTCAAGGCGTGCTCCTCGCGGCGATCGCGCTCGCTCACGACTTAGAGGAAGAGCGGGCTCGCCGTGAGGCGCTGGAGCGTAAGACTCGTGATCTGCTGCGCCGCGTGCTCGTGCGACTCGATCACGCTCTCGAGACCGAGGACTGATCGTTTCACGTGAAACAGTCCGACCCTCTCGCCCACCTCCGCGTGGCGCTCGACGACCTGCAGGCCAGCAACCTCCTGCGCACGCCACCCCAGCCGCTGCCTGTTAGCGAGGCATCTTTCTGCAGCAACGACTACCTCGGGCTCGCTTCGACGCTGGCCCCCCCGGCGGCGACGGGCGCTGGAGCAGCGCGGTTGATCGCCGGCGAACGAGAGGCGCATGGGCTCCTCGAGCGGGCGGTCGCAGGGTGGCTGGGGCTTCCGTGCGCGCTCCTCTTCTCGAGCGGCTACGCGGCCAATCTCGGCGCTCTGGCGGCGCTCGCGAGACCTGGAGACCTCATCGTGAGCGACGCGCTGAACCATGCGTCTCTCATCGACGGCGCGCGGCTCTCGGGTGCGGACGTCATCGTGACCAAGCACGCGGACGTGAGCG
>JANYHY010000435.1 GCA_025362165.1 Myxococcales bacterium
CTGCAGACATCCTGTCACTCGCGTTGCTCGCATCTCCTGCGGAGATCGGCGCAGACGTCGCGATCGGCTCATCGCAGCGCTTCGGTGTGCCGATGGGCTACGGCGGCCCGCACGCGGCTTTCTTCTCTTGCAAGGAGGAGCTCGTACGCAAGCTCCCCGGAAGAATCATCGGCGTGAGCGAGGACGCGAACGGCCACCGCGCGCTGCGCATGGCCCTGCAGACGCGCGAGCAGCACATCCGCCGGGAGAAGGCGACGAGCAACATCTGCACGGCGCAAGCCCTTCTCGCGATCGTCGCGAGCATGTACGCGGTCTATCACGGCCCCAAGGGCATCCGCGGGATCGCAGAGCGAGTGCACGGCATGGCGTGCGTACTGGCGGCAGGCGTGAAGAAGGCCGGCAAGAAAGTCGTGCACGACGCCTTCTTCGACACCGTGCGGATCGAATGCGACGCCGTCGCGATCATGAAGGCCGCCGAAGCGCGCGGCTACAACCTCCGCAAGATGGACGACAAGAGCGTGTGCGTCGCCTTGGACGAGACCACGGAGGAGTCCGACGTGCGCGCGCTCTGCGACATTTTCCTTGTGGGTGGGGGCGCGAGCGGGATCGATCCTCGAACGCTTGCCGAGTCAACCAATAGCGGCATTCCGGCTGATTTGCGGCGCAAGAGCGAGTACCTCACGCACCGCATCTTCAACCGCTACCACTCGGAGACCGAGATGCTGCGCTACATGCGCGCGCTGGAGAGCCGCGATCTCTCGCTAGCGCACGCCATGATCCCGCTCGGCTCTTGCACGATGAAGCTCAACGCCACAGCCGAGATGATCCCCATCACGGACCCGCAGTGGAACGGGCTGCACCCGTTTGCGCCCCTGGATCAAGCGCAGGGCTACGCGCAGATCTTCGCGGAGCTCGAGCGAGCGCTTTGCGAGATCACTGGCTTCACGGCGGTCAGCTTGCAGCCGAACGCCGGCTCGCAAGGCGAGTACGCGGGCTTGCTCGTCATCCGCAAATACCTGGAGAGCAAGGGCCAAGGGGCGCGCGACGTGTGCCTCATCCCACAAAGCGCGCACGGCACGAACCCGGCGAGCGCGGTGATGGCGGGCATGAAGGTGGTCGTCACCAAGACCGACGAGAATGGAAACATCAACGTCGCCGATCTCGAGCGCGCCGCGAAGGAGCACAGCGCGAACCTCGCCGCGCTCATGATCACCTATCCGTCCACGCACGGCGTGTTCGAACAAGACGTCAAGCGCATCTGCGCGATCATCCACGAGCACGGCGGCCAGGTGTACATGGATGGCGCGAACATGAACGCGCAGGTCGGCCTCTGCAGACCGGGCGACATCGGCGCGGACGTCTGTCACCTCAACTTGCACAAGACGTTCTGCATCCCGCACGGCGGTGGCGGCCCTGGAATGGGGCCGATCGGCGTCGCCAAGCACCTCCAACCGCACTTGCCCGGTCACGCGGTCGTGACCACGAATCAGACCGGCAAGCACAGCATCGGCGCGGTCTCTGCTGCGCCTTGGGGGAGCTCCAGCATCTTGCTCATCTCGTGGGCGTACATCCAGATGATGGGTGCCGCGGGTCTGAAGACGGCCACCGAAGTCGCCATATTGAGCGCGAACTACATCGCCAAGCGCCTCGATGCCCATTTTCCAGTCGTCTACAAAGGCGAGCGTGGACGCGTCGCGCACGAGTGCATCGTGGACGTACGTCAGTTCAAGAGGTCTGCCGGCATCGAGGTCGATGATGTCGCCAAGCGTTTGATGGACTACGGCTTCCACGCGCCGACGATGTCCTTCCCGATCCCAGGCACGTTGATGATCGAGCCCACCGAGAGCGAGAGCTTGTTCGAGATCGATCGCTTCTGCGACGCGATGATCGCCATCCGCGGAGAGATCCGCGCGGTCGAGAGCGGAGAGCTCCCCAAAGAAGACAACCCGCTCAAGCACGCGCCGCACACGGCGAGCGTCGTGATGGCCAACGAATGGAAGCACCCTTACTCGCGCGAGCTCGCGGCGTTCCCGACACCCTTCACGAAGGAGCGCAAATTCTGGCCCTCCGTGGCTCGCGTCAACGGCGCGCTCGGAGACCGAAAGCTCGTTTGCACATGCCCCCCAGTTGAGGACTACACTTGAGCCGTGGGGACGGCTCGAGCTAGTTTTTCCGTGTCGGCGTGGAGCTCGAGTCAATGAGCCGGACACTCGAGAAACTCATCGCGCGCGCGGAGAATCGCATCGGGATGTCTCTTCGCGGAAAGTATCGGCTCGAGCGATTGCTCGGAGTGGGCTCGACGGGCGCGGTGTACTTGGGAGTCCACCGCAACGGGAGCGAGTGCGCGATCAAGGTGCTCCACCCAGAGCTCTCGGTCACGGCGGAGAGTCGCACGCGCTTTGTCCGCGAGGGCTACATCGCCAACCGGATCGGGCACCCCGGCGTTGTGCGCATCTTGGACGACGACGTGCACACGGACGGCGCGGCGTTTTTGGTGATGGAGCTCCTCGACGGCATGACGCTCGAGAAGAAGCGGCAGGCAGAGCACCTCAGCGTGGAGTTCGTGGGAGGCGTCGTCGACAAGGTGCTCGATGTGCTCGACGCCGCGCACGCCGCCGGTGTTGTCCATCGCGACATCAAGCCGGACAACGTCTTTCTCACGAACGACGGTCAAGTGAAGGTGCTGGACTTCGGCATCGCACGGCTCATCGACGTGACGGTTCGCGTGGACGAGAACGGCCTTCCGATAGGGGATTTGACGACCAAGCAGGGCATCGTCCTCGGCACGCCTGATTTCCTCTCGCCAGAGCAAGCCGCTGGACGGCACGAGGAGATCGACGGTCGCACGGACGTCTATGCGGTCGGCGCGATGCTCTTTTTGCTGCTGCTCGGGCAACCCGTGCACTCTGCACGTTCCGTCCCGGAGCAGCTCGTCGCCACCGCGTCCTTGCCCGCGCGAAGAGTTCACGACGTGGACGAAAGCTTCGACGACGGCATCGCGAGCATCATCGACAAGGCGCTCGCGTTCAACAAGCTCGACCGCTGGGAGACCGTGCGTGATTTGCAGAGTGCTCTGCGAGACGCGCTCTTGGCGGTGGAGGACACTCAGATGATCATCTCCGACAACGAGAGCAGCGCGCACCACCCCGCCTTCGACGTGCGACACCTCGACCACGAGCCGGAGGGCAGCATCGCGATCCCTCTGGCCAAGCCCCTGAAGAGGCCATGATGACGCTTCCGTCGCGCATCCGCGACTACGAGATTTGGGGGCTCCTCGGCGAAGGCGGCATGAGCGAGGTGTGGCTCGCCAAGCACACGGTGCTCGCGGTGCCCGTCATCTTCAAGACGATCAAAGCAGAGGTCCTTGGGACCGCGACCGTCGGTGAGAAGCTCGCGCAAAGAGTCATCGAAGAGGCGCGGCTCATGGCGCGCATCACGGACCCGCGCGTCGTGCGCGCGATTGATGCCGGCGTGCATGATGGCATCCCATACATGGTGCAGGAGTACGTGGACGGGATCGATCTCGCCGAGCTCGATCGGCGGCGCCGCGGTTCTCTCGGCGTGGGTTTGCCGCTCTGGTACGTGTGCACCGCGATGCGGCAGGCTTGCCAGGCGCTGCACGCCGCGCATCAAGCTGGGGTCGTCCATCGCGACATGAAGCCGTCGAACTTGTTCGGCTCGCCCGCCACAGGCGTTCGCCTCGGCGACTTCGGCGTCGCGGTCGGTCGAGAGGCACAGACGAAGGAAGTGAGCGGCACTCTCCGGTTCATGTCGCCCGAGCAGCTGAAGAGTGGAGAGGCCACGCGGCGAACGGACGTGTGGGGTGCAGGCGCGACCGCGTGCGATCTTCGCTATGGCAACCCGCCCTTCGACCGCGTGAGCGGCGTGCTCGACGACGTCACGCAGCCGACGATGCCTCCCCCGAAGACGAGCGCAGAGGCCTATTTTCAGCACCTCTTGCGAACGATGCTCACCAAGGAGGAGAAGGATCGACCGAGTGAGATGTCGGATCTCGCGAGGCAGTTCGCCATCATCGCCAACGCGGTGAGGTCACGACGCGCACCGTTCGTGTACGTGGACCGCCACACCTTCCGGCTAGGCGAGTGCACTGTCACGTTCCGCGCGGGCGACATCGCCGAGGCGCGCGCCGACGCCATCGTGTGCAGCGCGAACTACGAGATGAAGATGCGCAGCGGCACCGGCGAAGCGATGCGCAAGAAGGGCGGCGACTCGATAGAGGACGAGGCGCGCACACGCGGAGAGCAGCCGCTCGGAGAGTGCATCGCGACCACGGCAGGCACTCTCGCCGCCAAGCACGTCCTGCATGCGGTGAGCGCGTGGAACGAGGCGTCGTGCATCGGCCGCGCGACACAGCGAGTGCTCCTTGTGGCGGACGAGCTTGGCCACCGATCGCTCGCAGTCCCTGCGCTCGGCACCGGCAAGGAGCGCGTCACGATCGAGACTTGCGCGAACGCGATGATGACTGCGCTCAAGTGGCACCTCAGCTTGGGCGGCACGCGTCTCCGTCACATCGACGTCGTGATCTCGGACGCGGAGAAATTAGCCGTCTTTCGCGAAGTAGCGGAGGAGGCTCTGCGTGAAGAGGGCGCGAGCCGCAGCGGCGCAGATCTCGGGTTGCCCGCGGAGCTCGGTCGCACCGAAGTCACCGGTGGGACGTTCGTGGACGCGAGCAAGACAGGTGATCACTAAAATAGAAAACAACTCGCTCGTCTCTCAATCGTCACCTGTTGTCCGTTTCTCCGGGGCAACAATTGTGGTTCCCTGCGTCCAGAATGAGGTCACGGATGAGCAAGCGCACATGGTCACGAGCATTGTCTTTGGGGTGTGTCGCTGCGCTCATTGCGTGCTCTTCCACCAAGCAGAGCACCTTCAACGCCGACGATGACGCGGGCGATGCGCGCGGCAACAACCTGCCTGACAGCTCCAACCCCTTCCCTGGCAAAGACTCTGGCAACAACGGCTCATGCAACGTCACGGACATGAACGCCGACATGGACAAGGACGGCTGGACACCAACCCAGGGAGATTGCAACGACTGCGATCCCAACGTGAACCCCGGCGCGATCGACGTGCTCACGACGAACGACGGCGGCGTGCCCACTTGGGGGGACGAGGATTGCAGCGGAACACCTGGTGACTCTGCGCAGGCCTGCGACTCGAGCCTTGCCTTGAGCAGCGTTGATCCGAAGGACGCCGCGAAGGCCATCGAGCTTTGCCGCACCGCGACAGACACCGATCGAAACTATGGCGTCCTGTCCGCTACCTATGTGCGCGCAGACGGCACACCTTATTCGACACCTGGTTTGCAAGTCGGCATCAAGTCTGGCTTTGGCACCAACGTGACGACTCGCGCAGGCGCAAACCTCCTCACGCTCTCCAGCGGGCACGCGCGCGCGGTGGGCGACCCTGGCGCTTGCAATTCGGTCTCTTGCGTCACCAACCAAGTTGCCACTGCGCCGACGGGGTTTCCACAGAACGATCCCTCGTGTCCCATCGTGAACACCATCTTCGACGACATCGCGTTGGAGCTAAAGATTCGCGTCCCCACGAACGCGACCGGCTATTCGTTCGATTTCAAGTTTCACTCCTTCGAGTACCCAGATTATGTCTGCGATAAATCTGGGTGGAACGACGAGTTCGTCGCGTTGGTCAAGCCAGCGCCGAGCGGCTCTTATGTGCCGAATGGCTCGCAGTTCGGCAATATCTCGTTCGACGGCGCGAACCACCCGGTGAGCGTCAACATCGGCTTCTTCGACGTCTGTGATGCCGCCTCTCCGCAGCGCTTCGCCTCGAGTTGCAAGACCGGTGGAGGGCCGTGCCCGCCGCTCCCCATGCCCTATTGCCCTCTAGGCCTCACGGAGCTCGCGGGCACGGGGTTCGACGTATGGCATAACAGCGTCGGCCCCGGAGGAGCGACTCGCTGGCTCCGCTCGCAAGCTCCCGCTTTGGGTGCGTCCACCATCACAGTGCGCTTCGCGATATGGGACGCAGGCAACGCAAAGTTCGACTCTACCGTGCTGATCGACAACTTCCATTGGTTGGCTACGCCCGGAGTGAGTGTCGCCACAGCGCCTCCGCCAAACTGAAATACTCACTCAATAAGTATTGGTTAATGGGTTGCGAACTACTTGGGGCGCGAGGACGGGTAAGCCTCACGCAGAGCGGTCGCGACCACGCGTAGCGTGGGTTCCACCGCTGACTGCTTACGCCAGATCACGGCGATGGTTCTGTGTGCGCCTGGGCCTCCGAGTGGGCGCACGTGAAGTCGCGCGCGTCGAGCTTCCGCGTCCACGGCGAGCGCAGGGATGAGCGTGATGCCAGCGCCACCTGCCACCATCTGCACGAGCGTAGAGAGGCTCGTCCCGCGAAACTCGCCCTCGCGCACTCGCGCGGTACGGCACGCCTCGAGCGCCTGCTCGCGAAAGCAGTGCCCTTCGTCGAGGAGAAGCAGCTCTTCGCCACGGAGCTCTGCCTGCCCGACGGGCGTCTTCTTCGCGGCCAGCGCGTGCTCGGCGCGCATCACCACCATGAACGAATCCTTCGCGATCACTTCTCGCACGACGTCACCAACGTCCGCTTCGAGCGCGAGCACCGCCCCCTCCAGCTCTCCGTCTCGCAACTTGCGAACGAGCACGTCCGTCTTTTCTTCCACCCAAGCGATGCGCAGGCGGGGCATCTTCTTGCGTAGCGCAGGCGTGGCCGACGGGAGCAAATACGGAGAGATCGTCGGGATGATGCCGAGGCGAATGGTGCCGGAAAACGGGTCGCTGGTCCGCTGTGACGCATGGACGATCTCGTCGGCTTGAAGGATCAGCCGTCGCGCTCTTTCGACCACGTCTCGCCCCGCCGCGGTCACGAGCACTCTCCGCTGGCTGCGCTCGAAGAGACTCACGCCGAGGGCACCTTCCACCTGCGCGAGCTGTGCGCTCAAGGTCGGTTGCGACACATGACAACGCGTGGCCGCGCGATGAAACGAGAGCTCCTCCGCGACAGCGACCACATACTGCAACTGCCGGAGCGTGAAGGGATGGGTCGATAGAGTCACGCTATCGATAGTATCGAATCAATCGATTGGCTCATAGGCCGCGCGCGCTCTATCTTCATGCTCGGTCGCGATGAGGTCCCCGCGCCGCACGACCCACATCGCAAGGAGCCGAACATGACCATCGAAGCCAACAAGACCGCAGGCAAGTGCCCCTTCATGAGCGGAACTCATGCACGCAACGCGACCGCGACCACGGCGAACCAACACTGGTGGCCCAATCAGCTGAACCTGAAAGTCCTCGGGCAGAGCTCTCTCCAAGCCGATCCCATGGGTGACGATTTCAACTACGCCACGGAGTTCA
>JANYHY010000446.1 GCA_025362165.1 Myxococcales bacterium
CCGCTGGCCGAGCAAGAGCAAGCCAAGTCGATGCCGCCGATGCCCGTGCCCAATCTGCAAGGTCACCCGCAGCCTCAGATCCACATGGCGCCAAACGGGGCGCGCCCTGGGAGCGAGCTCAACGCGACGATCCCGAACTACGAACAGCAGAATCAACAGCCAGGCCCTTCTCCATGGGCAGCAGCGCACCAGATCCCTCCGGCGTTCGCGTCGTCGCAATATGCCAACAACAATCCAGCGCCGCAGGTCCCTACTACGGTTCAGCAGCGGAGCGGCCTGCCGGCTTGGACCCTCGCCATTCCGGCGGCGCTCATCGCGATCGCGGCGGTCGTGCTCGCGATTCGATTCTTGAAGCAGGGCCCCGACGACTCCACCAAGCCGCAGCCGACGACCACCGTGAGCGCTGCAGCGTCGAGCGCGCCCACGACCACGATGCCTACCGTTGATACGTCAACCGTAAATCCGACGATTGACCTGTCAACGACCGCGCCCATGACGAGCGCGACCACTTCTCCCACCGTCGTCGCACCGACGACAGCAACACCGCCCGTCAAGACTCCCACGCCAGTCACCACGACGACCAACACGACACCGAAGCCCGTCAACACGACACCGAAGCCGCTCGGGACGGGCACCGGCAAGAAGAAGCCCGTGCTGGACAACCCGGATTTCGGCGGGCGCCGCTGAAAAAGAGGTACGCTTTGGCGACGATGAAGCGCTCCGCCTTTGGTCTCGTGTTGGTGCTCTCCGCCGTATCGCCGTCTCTGGTTTGGGCGCAGGCGCAGACTCAAGACATGAAGGACGCAGACACCCTCTACAACGACGGTGTCGCCGCGATGAAGGACGGTCGGTTCGCGGACGCTTGCCCAAAGCTCGAGAGGAGCAACAAGCTCGAGCCTGGAGTGGGCGTCATGCTTTGGCTCGCGAACTGTTACGAGAAGATCGGCAAGACCGCGAGCGCGTTCAATCAGTACATCGCGGCCGAGCAGCTCGCGGCCCAGACGAAGGACGATCGTGCGAAGGTCGCGCACAAGTACGCGGCGGGTCTCGAGGCCAAGCTCAGCAAGCTCGTCATCGCGCTGCCGACAGGAGGACACGTGGACGGCCTCGAGGTGAGGCGAGACGGCGATCTCGTCAAATCATTCGGGGACTCTGTCACCGTCGATCCCGGGACGCACCTCATCGAAGCGAGCGCGCCAGGCTACAAACATTGGGAGTCCAAGGTTGATGTCGGCACGGATGGCGCGACCGCGAGCGTGAACGTCGGCCCTCTCGAAAAAGAGGAGACGAAGGTCCAAGAGAAGATCGTTGAGCGGCGCGTCGAGGTCTCTTCGTGGACGCCTCTCAAGATCACAGGGTTGGTCATCGCGGGCGTCGGTGTCGTGGGGCTCGGTGTGGGCGGCGCGTTCGGCGTGCTCGCGAAGGGGAGCTTGGATGACTCCAACAATGTCCACTGCGACGCTACCAATCACTGCGACCCGCAAGGTCTCGCGCTCCGCAGCGACGCGCAGAGCTCCGCGCTGCTGTCGACCATCTCGTTCATCGGCGGCGGCGTTCTCGTCGCGGGCGGGCTCTTGATGTTCTTCCTCGCGCCCAAGCCCACCGCCGAGACAGCTCCCGCTGCCGCGATCAAGCTCGTGCCCGCACTCTCGCCGTCGTTCTCGGGCATGGCCGCGGTCGGCAGCTTCTGACTATCGGAGAGCGCGAGCGATCCACGTCACGAGATCGCTCACGACGAATCGCCCTTCGGCTGCGCGGCGCAGTGAGATCAAGCTCGAAGCGCACGCTGTCACGAGCTCACCGCCGCCCGAGCCCTCGTGCTCTTCTGTTCGATCCTTCGCGATCGCGTTGGAGACTTTGGGCATCGTGACGGGCAGAAGCGCGCCGCCACCTGAGCAGCGCGCGCGTTCGCGCACGTCGAGCTGCTCGCTCGGCGCGTGACCAAGCGCTCGCGTCAAGATCGCGCGCGGCTCGGCGTAGAGGCCCAAACCGCGCCCGAGCTGACATGGATCATGCCATCGGACCGGACCTGACGTCGGAATAATTGATAAGTCATCGAGTCGCGCGGCTGCCCTCTCGATGAGCGTCGACACGGGCGGCAGCTCGATGCCGGCATTCGCGTACTCCTTGCGTAGCGCCACGGCGCAGCCTGGGTCGACGACGACGATCTCCGCGGACTCGCGCAACCGCGTGGACAGAGCGCGCGCGTGGGCCACGAAGCCTGCGCGATCGCCGGCGTGAAGGAGCGGCAGCCCGCAACAGTCGTCGACGAGCCGCACAGGACCGGCGAGGGCCTTCGCAGCGGCCAGCGCGTCGTTCGCCTCGGGCCGCGCCCGTTTCACGTAGGTGCAACCGATCACGACTGTCGTGTCGGCGTTGGCGTCGGAGCGTAGCTCGGCACTCGCGGCGCGAGTCGCGCGTCTGTGCGCATCAAAGCGAGCGATGACGCGCGTCGCGGCGGCGGGAGCGATCCCTCGATCATAAAACGCGCTGCGCGCGGCAAGCAGAGTACCGGCGACGTCGTTCTCGTGATCACAGGCGCTCGCGCACGCGCGGCATCCCGTGCACGCCCAAGCAGGCGCGGCGATGTCGCTCTCGAGCGGTGCATCCCCGTGCGCAGCCAAGTACGGCATCGTCATCTTGCCCCAAGGCGTGAGCGTCTCGTTCGGCTCCGCGTTGGACACGGGGCACGCGCTCCGGCACAACTTCGGGCAGAACACGCAGGTCTCGAGCGCAGGACGCGAGCCCTCGAGGACAGGCAGCACGCGCATCGGTCGCTGATCGGGCCTCGCCGTCACGGGGGCATCCTCGCGCGGAGAGCAGCGAAAGAGGTCATCGAGATGTTGCGAGACTTGCAGACCGCGAGGGTCTCGTCTGCGAGAGCCCGAGTGCTCGGAACGCGGCTCTTGCCGAAGTGCACGTCGACGTAGCGCAGGGCCTCCGCCGAAGTGCGCTCCGCGATGCCCACGCCGACTTTCAGCATCCGCGGTCCGATGAACTTGGTGAGCATCCCGAGCCATGGCGGAGCAGGTCCGAGGTCGCGAGCCAACAGCTCCATCTCGGTCATCGCGTGGAAGACGAGCGTGAGCAGATCGTCGTCGTCCATCGCGGCAGAGACCGAGCCTCTCACCGCGAGACCCATCGCCATCGGCAGCAGCGTCGCGGTGACCACTTGGTTGTCGCGCGCCGTGGTGTGTGACAGCTCTGCGGGCACGCCGCTCCGCGTGAGCGCGTCGATGAGCGCACTCAGGTCGTTGGCCGAAGAGTCGATCGACGTAGGCACTACGCGAGGCAGCCAATACCTGGCGATCCCGTCCTCTCGCACATAGCCGATGACGCTTGGCAAGCCCGGCACCGCGCGATCTCCGAGCGCGTCAGCGATGCGCGACCAGCTGTTCGGCAGCAAGGGGAACAGCGTGATGATGGGCCACGTCGCCCGCACGAGCCGCGCGAGCATCTCCTCGTCCATGGCCTCTGCAGGCAAGCAAACGAGGATCACGTCTGCGCTCTCGGGCAGGTCCGCGGACTGCGTGACGGGGTCTTGCGTGAGGGACTCGTCGTTGTCGACGCGCTCGATCGTCAGTCGACTCGGCAGCGGCGTGCGCACGACGAAGGTGACGGCCACGCCCGTGTGCGCGAGCCTCACGCCAAGCACGCGGCCAACCGTACCCCCACCCAAGATCACGACGCGCATGCTCTAACCAGCGCGTCGTGCGTCAGCGATACGTGAAGCGAAGGTCGTGATCGCAGATGCGGAACACGTCGCCCTCTGCGATCTGTTTGCGCGCGATCCGCTGCCCGTTGTATTCGACG
>JANYHY010000505.1 GCA_025362165.1 Myxococcales bacterium
TCAAGAACGCGAAGCTCGTCCCGGTGTTCTTCCCCAACGATCCGTTCGCGCCTCAGCTCCAGTCGTTCGTGAATGCACTGGGAGCATCCGATTTCTACAAGGCCAACACCGAAGAGTACGGAATTCTCCCTTCCACCGGCGTGGCCGGAATTCAGCTCGCGGAGACCCCCGGAACCACGCTCGACGACGCCGCGATCCAGACCTGGCTCGCCGGGAAGATAAATTCCCGCGCCGCTGGCTTTGCCTCGCCCGACGCGAACACGCTCTTCATCCTCTACTACCCCGCGGCGACGACCATCTCCATCGGCCAGGGGCAAGGCACGAGCTGCGTCAACTTCGGCGGGTACCACTCGAACCTCACGCTCGCGAACGGCAAGGACGTCGCGTACGCCGTGGTCCCGCGCTGCGGCACGTTCGGCAATCTCCATGGTCTCGACGTCATCACCGGGACGTCCAGCCACGAAATCCTCGAAGCGGTCACAGATCCGTTCCCGCAGACGAACCCCGCCTACCAGACGATCGACGACGCGCACATTTTCTGGCAGTTCCTCATCGGCGGCGGCGAGAACGGGGACATGTGCGCGCAGTTTCCGGGCTCCTTCTACAAGCCGGCGACGTTCGATTACACGGTGCAGCGCTCCTGGTCGAACAAGCTCGCCAAGGCGGGCCACGATCCCTGCGCGCCGCAGCTCCCCGGCGAAGTGTATTTCAACAGCGCCCCGGTCCTGCCCGACACGCTCACGCTCGGCGTCGGGAACCAGACCCTCACGACCAAGGGGGTGAAGATCGCGCTGGGGGAGAGCAAGGTGGTCGAGGTTGATCTCTTCAGCGACGCCAAGACGAGCGGGCCCTGGACCGTCGCCGCGCTCGACTCCTCGGCGATTCAGGGCGGCCAACCGTCGCTCAAGTTCGCCTTCGACAAGACGTCGGGGGTCAACGGCGTCAAGCTGCAGATGACGATCACGGTCCTCAAAAGGGGGCAGCAGGGTGCCGAAGGCTTCTGGCTCATTTCCAAGCTGGGAACGCAGAAGAACGTTTGGCTGGGGCTGGTCGGCAACTGACCGACCTTCACGGACTGTGAAAGAACACCTCGCGGGCCAGAACGCTCGCGTTGTTGGAGTCGTCGATCTCGAGAACGCAGTCGCTGTCGCGATCCTTCGTCGAGCGCCCGACGTCATCGCGTCCCAGCTCCCCGGTGAGTGATTGTTCCGCCATCTGTAGTCGACCGGCGAGACACTCCTTCGTGAGGTCGACCTGCTCATTTCCGTCCAGATCGTCCCAACCGTTGAGATAGAGCTTGTGGACGCGCCCGATGCGCGCCTCCAGGACGTCTCGCCCGAGCGCTGGGCTGCCGCTCAGGTGAAGCACCTTGTGTGTCTCCCGCAGCGCGCTTTGGAGCCAAGCGAATCGCTCCGGCGTGAGATGAATCTCGTCGGGGCCTCCCTCGACGCCACGAAACATCTTGGCCGGTGCGCTGTAGAACGCAGCCGACATGAGATGGGAAGCCACGGAGCGCGCGCGGTCGCGGTAGGAGACATCGCCGGTCACGAGAAAGCCTTCGACGAGCGCGCGCACGGCAGCGGCCTGGGTCTCCAGAGTCGTCGGCGTCGTCGACGCGGTCGCAACGCCGCCCGCGATCGACGCGCCGTTGGCGACGCTGCCTTCGGGTCTGGTGAGCACGTCACGCACGAAATTGGCGTTGGTCACGAACACGCTCCGCACGCGTGAGCTGAACACGGGCTGCGGGCCCGCGTCGCCGGGAGTCGGATGAATGATCGACGCGTTCAAGATGCCCTTGGCGTCGATCGCGGGATCGGGATCGGCAGCACCGTATTGCGTGATCGCCCCATTCAACGTCAGGAGCGTCTGTCGGAGCGCGATGAGGACGTGGGCGAGCGACGTCGTCGAGACCGTCGGAGCCCGCGTCACGACTCCCCCGCTCACCGTCGCGCCGTCGAGCACGACGCCGAGCTTCGGATCGGCGTGCATGCGATCGAGATCGACGAACGCGACGCGCAGCACGGCGAGCGCGCGGTCGTGGGCAGTGTCCTCGCCGTCGGCGAGGACGTTGTCTCTGGGAAATGGATCGCCGTCGAAGGTGAGCTGCAACCCGATCTTCTGGCCAATCCCCGCGTTGCGTGCGTCGGTCATCCCGAAGAGCATGGCATTGCCAAGAAGCAAGGCCGCGAGGTCTTCGGACCGACTCCCCGCGTCGGCGATCGCCAGCTGCTTCACG
>JANYHY010000465.1 GCA_025362165.1 Myxococcales bacterium
CCATCTACGCAGCCATCACACACGAGGTGGAGCTGCTCCTTGCCCTCTGGGCTGAGCTTCGCGGACGCGACGAGCGGCACCGATCCACGCACGAGCAAGCCGACCACGACCGCCATCACCAACAACGCACCCCCCCCAACACCCGCCACCAGCGCGAGCGGCAAGCCTTTCTTCTTCGAGATCACAGGCGCGTCGGGCAGCGCCTCATCGATCAACGGTGCGGGCGCAGGGACGATCGCAGGCGCTGGCTCGGCAGGTCGAGAGGGCCGCTGCGCTGGCGCGTATCCGCCTTGGTGCGTAGGCGCGATCCCTGGAGCGGCGACGCCGAGCATCGTGTTGCCGATGGGTGCTCTCCCTTGTTGTTGCGGCGGCTGATGAATAGGCGCGATCCCAGGCACCGCAACTCCCAACATCGTGCGCCCGCCGAGCCCCTTTTGTTGCGCTTGCTGCGGCGGCGGCTCGTGGATCGGCGCGATGCCTGGGATCGCGACCCCGAGCATCGTACGGCTCGCGGCAACACGGGCTTGGTCCGTTGGTGGCTGCGCGGACTGCTGCGGAGCGATCGCTTGACTCGGCATCGGTTGAGTCGTCACCGATTGCGGAGCGGGCATCGGTGGAGCCATGAAGCCAAGCATCGTCTTCGACCCCAGACCTCCCGTCATCGGCGGCGTGGGTTGCGGAGGAGGCGCGGGCTGCGGAGGAGGCGCGGGCTGCGGCGGAGGCGCGGGCTGCGGAGGCGGAGTCGGCGCCGCAGCGGCTTGCGGAGGCGCGACGGGTCCCATCGGGCTGGGCACGCCGATCATCGTCATCGCGGCGCGCGGCGCGGCGACTGGCACCTGTACGGGAGCAGGCTCTGGGGCACGAACAGTCGTGCCGCATTGACCGCAGAACTTCGCGTTCTCGGGGAGCGCATTTCCGCAATTCACGCAAGCTGCCATGCCGAACCGTATGCGTACGTCAAAGTGAGCCCAGCGCAAAGCACCGCGTGCGGTCTGTGTCGAGATGGTCGGCCAGATGGTGGCGAGATGCCGTCCCTGAAAAGACAAGCGTCGCACGGACCGCTAGGCTATCCCCGACCGCCATGTCTCGCCTCAAGTCTCGCTTGGCGCTCGCCGCGCTCGTCTCATGCGCTGTCCCCGTGATCGTGGTCGCGTGCGATGGAGACGACACCCTCGCGCGGTCTCTCCCCGACGCTGCTTCCAACACCGACACGCAACCGCCTCTCGACTCCAGTAACGATGTTCTCGTAGCGGACGCCAGCGCGCGCGCCAAAGTGGTGATCGTCCACGCCGCGCCTGACGTGCCCGCGATCCGCGTGTGCTTCGCAGTCGGCACCAAGCCAGACGGCAGCGACGTCGCGATCGTTCCTCTCCCGCCGCTCCCCGATCAGTCCGTCGGCGCGCAGCCGTTTCCCGGCATCTTTCCCGGCACGGGCGGAGTGTTCCCGGATCTGGGCGTGGACCTCTCGACCAAGGTCGTCGTGCCCTATGTGATCATCGCTTCGGCGGTGAAGGACGACGTGCGCAACGACGCAGGACCGCCCAAGCTCAGTTGCTCGGAGCTGCTCTCGAACGGTCCGAACAGTCTCCCTGGCACCGCGTACTTCAAGCTCCCGCTGCTGCCCGCCGGTACGTTCGGCGTCGGAAAGACGCTGCTCTTGGCGGCGACGGGTTGCCTGCCCAACGAGGCGCAAGGCGCAGCCCTCTGCGGTGCCGACTACGACACGAGCCTCGGCAACGTCGCGCTCAGGCGCTACGAGCTCGATCGCACGGTGAGCGCGACCGGCTCGCAGATCGGCGTCCAAGTCGCGCACCTCTCCTCGGCTATCGAGGGCAAGCTGAAAGGGGCGGTCAACGCTGCGCTCATCGGGCCGGTGGACGCGTCCGCAGGAGACGCGTTCGTCGAGCCGTTCGCCAACAACGCGCACTTCGCAGACCTCGCACCCAAGCTAGCCGCAGCGGTGGCCCTCCAAGATCCGCTCCAGACCGCGTTCTTCGCTTCGGTGCAGAACCCCGACTCAGGAGCCCCGCTAGCGAACGTGGTCGTCCCCCTCGCACTGGTCTATCAAACTACCACCGGGCAGTCATCTGGAGCAGACCAGTACTTCAAGACCGGCGCGAACTACACGTTCGTCATCGTCGGCGACCCCACCGAGTCCTCGTTCCTAGATGCGGGCGGGTTCAACAGCAAGAGCCTTCATTTCCTGGCGTTCCCGAGCGATCCCCCGACGAAGACTTATCCCTGACCGTGCGAGTCTGGGTCCTCGGCACCGGCTCCTCCGGCAACCTCTTGCTCGTGGAGGTGCAGGGTACACGCATCTTCTTGGACGCCGGCATCGGGCCGAAGAAGGCGGCGATCCGCATGCGCGAGCTGGGAGGTGAGCTGTTCCCGCGCGGCGCCGACGCGATCGTCCCCACGCACGAGCACAACGATCACTGCGCTCAGCTGGAGGCGCTCGCCAAGGCGCTGCAAATGCCCAAGAAGGACTTCGGCGAGCCCAAGATCCTGCTCCACGAAGGGATGCTCGCCGCGCGCGTTCGCCATCGCTTCGAGACCAAGACGTTCGCCATGAACCACGCCTCGGTCTCTGTCGGCGCCATCACGATCGAGTCGATCGGCATCCCGCACGACGCGCCACAGATCGCGATCCGAGTCACCGCCGGCGGGGTTTCGTTCGGCTACGTGACGGATCTTGGCAGCTCCACCGCTGCGCTCCCAGCCTTCCTCGGCGCGTGCGACACCGTGATGATCGAGTCCAACTATGACGAGGGGATGCTCAACGAAGGCCCATATCCGGCTAAATTGAAGCGCCGTATCCTCGGCCCTCTGGGTCACCTCTCCAACGAGCAAACCGCCGCGCTGCTCCGAGACGTCGCGCGTCATGGCAGACCGCGAGTGCTCCTCTGCCATCTCTCCAAGCTCAACAACACGCCGGAGCTCGCCCAACGAGCCGCCCGCGCGGCGTGCCCAACCCTGGACGTCTCGGTTTTGGAGCACGGCGAGCCGAAGATCGTCGACGTCGTCCGCACGCGTCATCGCGCTGCGAAACAGCTTTCGCTCGTGTTCTAAAACGGACGGAGGCTCGCGTCGGTCTGGCGGTCGGGCCCGCGAGAAGCTAAAAGCCCGCGCATGTCGGAACGCATCGTCCACTGCAAGAAACTCGACAAGGATCTCCCCGGTCTGCCCAAGCCGCCGTTCAAGAACGAGCTCGGCAAACTGATCTTCGAGCAGATCAGCGCCGAGGCGTGGGACGGCTGGAAGAAAGACTCTGTGAAATTCATCAACACGTACCGCGTCGATCTGGCCGCTCCAGAGGGGCAGAAGTTCATGTTCAAGCAGTGCGCGGTCTACTTCGGCTTCGAGGAGGGGGATCTCGCGCAGACCGCCTTCACACCCGCTCCTGAGAAGTGAGTATGACCGCGCAAAGCAGGCGAACGACTAGCTCGGGCGCGTCCGTGGCGCCGGCCGGACAATTCGCCAACCTCGCACACGACAGACTCACGCTCGGCGTCACCGGGTTCGAGTGGGCCGATCTCTTCGTCCCCGCACGGCTGCGCGATTTACACGGCGTGTTCGACGCGTGGTTTCGCCATCGAGACCCCGAGGGCTGGGCGACCTTCGACGCGTACCGCACGTGCAAGGGCGAGGGCATGACGCCCGAGCAGAAGAGCGCAGCGCTGCTGGCGTGCTCGCCGCATGTCGGTGCGTTCTTGGCGAAGCTGTTCGACATCGACACCGACGTCGCCGCGCTCAAGTCGAGCGTCGAGGATCGCGAGCCGCTCTGGCGCTTCAAGCGTGACTTCGCCAAGAAGCGCGTGACGAAGTCAGACGCGGGCAAGGCGTTCAAGGCCGCGTCGGAGCTCGCTCGTTGCAACGCGAGCGAAGTGGCCAAAGCCGCGCTCGCGCTCCTTCGAGTCACGCTGTCGACCGATCCGGACGAAGAGCTCGCAGTGGCGCAGACGACGCTCGCGCTCTTGGCCGTGGATGACGTCGCGCGCAAGGCTGCGAAGGCCGGCGGCGCTCAGTGGACAGACGAGCTGCGAGCAGTCGCGGACAAGGTGCGCGAGGCGCTGGTCGCGGATCCCGCTACAAAACAGGCGTTTTCGTCGATCGCGCCCTGCGTCGGGGAGACGCCCACGGACCAAGAGCACGCGCTGTTGATCGCGACGACGCTAGACGCCATCGAGCTCGCGCTCGCCGAGCGCTACAACGATCACCACGATCCCGTCTCGCGCTGGGCCTCTCTCAAGAAGCCGCGCGATCTCGACTACGCGCACCTCGTCCATCTTCGACGCCCCGATGAGAAGCTCCCCGAGCTCTTCGTGGGGCCCGAGGATCACAAGCGCCAGCGCTCGAGCTTCAGGCTCACCGACAAGCGCGGCACCGCGCGAGAGGTGGAGCAAGAGGTGGACTATTGCCTCTATTGCCACGGACGCAACAAGGACTCTTGCAGCAAGGGCTTCCGCGACAAGGCACCCAACACCTTCAAGAAGAACCCGCTCGGCGTCGAGCTGCGCGGCTGCCCACTTGAAGAGAAAATCAGTGAGATGCACGTGATGCGCAGAGACGGTGAGTCCGTCGCCGCGCTCGCGCTCGTCACGCTCGATAATCCGATGTGCCCCGGCACCGGTCATCGCATCTGCAACGACTGCATGAAGGCGTGCGTCTTCCAAAAACAAGAGCCCGTCAACATCCCCCAAATCGAGACTCGCGTATTGACTGAAGTGCTCAGTCTGCCCTGGGGCCTCGAGATCTACAGTCTATTGACGCGATGGAACCCGCTGAACATCGCGCGCCCCTACGCACTACCGTACAATGGCAAGAACGTGCTCGTCGTCGGGCTCGGCCCCGCTGGCTACACGTTGGTCCATCATTTGGCGAGCGAGGGCTTCGGAGTCGCCGCGATTGATGGTTTGAAGATCGAGCCACTGCCCTTCTCGCTGATTGGCGGCTGGACCAACGCCGGTTACGTGCCTCCGGAGCCCGTCAAGGTCGCGCCGTCGATCTATGGGGCGCTCGACGAGCGCATCGTGCTCGGCTTCGGCGGAGTCAGCGAATATGGGATCACCGTTCGCTGGGACAAGAACTTCCTGACACTCGTCTATATGACAGTCGCGCGCTCGCCGAACGTGGGCGTCTATGGTGGCGTGCGCTTCGGCGGGACCATCACGCTGGACGACGCGTGGGAGCTTGGCTTTCACCACGTCGCGATCGCCGCTGGCGCAGGCCGCCCCACGATCATCGAGATGAAGAACAACCTCTCGCGCGGCATCCGCAAGGCGAGCGACTTCTTGATGGGTTTGCAGCTGACTGGCGCTTACAAGAAGAGCTCGATTGCCAACTTGCAAATCAGTTTGCCAGCCGTGGTCATCGGCGGCGGATTGACAGCCATCGACACTGCGACGGAGCTACTCGCTTATTACTGCGTGCAGGTCGAGAAGGCGGTCGAGCGATACGATCTCCTCAGCAACGAGCTCGGTCACGCAAAGCTCCGCGCGATGTTCGACGAAGAAGAGTACGCGAACCTACAAGAGCAGGTCGCCCATGGCCGCGCGCTGCAGGCGGAGAAGGCGCTCGCGGACGCAGAGAAGCGTGAGCCGCGCGTGCAGTCGCTCCTCGACTCTTGGGGTGGTGTCACGCTCGTCTACCGAAAGAGCTTGGCGGACTCACCGGCTTATCGACTCAATCATGAGGAGGTCGAAAAGAGCCTCGAGGAGGGAGTGCGCTACGTCGAGAACCTCTCGCCGACCGAAGCCGTGCTCGACGAACAAGGCGCTGTCACCGCGATGAAGTTCGCCCGCAAAGACGGCTCGATCGTGGAGCTCCCCGCGAGGACCGTGTGCGTGGCAGCGGGCACAAGCCCCAACGTGACCTATGAGAAAGAGCACGAGCAAACGTTCGAGCTGGACTCTCGCAAACAATACTTCCAAGCGTACAAAGCGATCACTGATTCATCCGGCAAAGTGACATTGGAGAAGACCGCCAATACCGCAGAGGGCTTCTTCACTAGTTACTTGAAGGACAATCACACTGTCTCGTTTTATGGGGACAATCACCCCTATTACGCGGGCAGTGTCGTCAAGGCGATGGCGAGCGCCAAAGACGGGCACCCTTATGTCACGGCGCTATTTCCGAGCGTGCGCACGCTGGATCCCAAGGATCAACCAGCACGTGATCGCGACCTGCGCGATCTGTTCGGCAAGCTGAACGAGGAGCTCCGCGCAGAGGTCGTCACCGTCAATCGATTGACCAAGAACATCGTCGAAGTGGTCGTCAAAGCGCCGCTCGCCGCGCGCAAGTTCTTCCCCGGTCAATTCTATCGATTGCAGAACTTCGAGTCGCGCGCGCCCATCGTCAACAATACTCGTTTGGCGATGGAGGGCCTCGCGCTCACGGGTGCCTGGGTCGACAAAGCGAAGGGCTTGATGGGCACGATCGTGCTCGAGATGGGCGGCTCTTCGCGACTGTGCGCAGCTCTCGTCCCGGGCGAGCCCATCGTGCTCATGGGGCCCACCGGCGCGCCCACCGAGATAGAGAGCAAAGAGACAGTGCTGCTCTGCGGCGGCGGTCTCGGCAACGCGGTGCTCTTCTCGATCGCGCGCGCGTTCAAGGCACTGGGAAGCAAGATCATCTATTTCGCCGGCTACAAGGACGGCGCGGATCTCTTCAAGATGGAGGACATCGAGTCCAACGTCGATCAAGTGATTTGGGCGACGGACAGCGGAGCGCCCATTCAGCCACGACGCGCGCAAGACGCCCATTTCCGCGGCAACATCGTCCAGGCGATGGTCGCATATGCCAAAAATGAACTAGGCATTACGCCCGCCGCCAAGCTCAATGAGGTTCATCGCATCATTGCCATCGGCTCCGATCGCATGATGGCTGCCG
>JANYHY010000475.1 GCA_025362165.1 Myxococcales bacterium
CTCGCTCAGCTCGGTGGCCACTGCGTGCCGGGCGCGACCGGGAAGAACGGCTCCATCTGGGACGACCTCTACTGCAAGCTGCCCGTCTCGTTCACGTGGGGCAAAGAGGTCTTGGCTTTCTTCCAAGCACATCCCAAGCACTGAGAGCACTCATGGAGACTCAGGTTCGTCCAGGCTACTTCGGGCCGTTCGGAGGCAGGTTCGTCAGCGAGACGCTGGTGCCTGCGCTCACGGAGCTCGAGCAGGCGGTGGAGTCGATCGCCAAGGGCGCGGAGTTCCAAGCCGAGTGGCGCGGACTTTTGGCCTCTTACGTGGGGCGCCCGACGCCGCTGAGTCGCGCAGATCGTCTCGCTCGCGCGCTCGATCCCAGCGCGTCGGTGATCGCGAGCATGTGGTTGAAGCGCGAAGACCTCGCGCACACGGGGGCGCACAAGATCAACAACGCTCTCGGCCAAGTATTGCTCGCCAAGCGTATGGGCAAGACGCGCATCATCGCCGAGACCGGCGCGGGCCAGCATGGTGTCGCGACGGCGACCGCGTGTGCGCTGCTTGGGCTGCCCTGCGAAGTGTTCATGGGCGCGGTGGACGTCGAGCGACAGGCTCCGAACGTTGGGCGCATGCGATTGCTCGGCGCGAAGGTCATCCCCGTGGAGAGCGGCTCGCGCACTCTCAAGGACGCGATGAACGAGGCTCTCCGCGACTGGGTCACCAATGTCGCCACCACGCACTACTGCATCGGCAGCGCCGCAGGGCCCCACCCCTACCCTGAGCTTGTCGCCATGTTGCAGAGCATCATAGGCGAGGAGTGCAAGGCCCAACTACAGGAGCGACTCGGCCGCTTGCCCGATGTAGTCGTCGCGTGTGTCGGCGGAGGATCGAACGCGATCGGCATGTTCCGAGCCTTCCTCGCGGACCCCGTGTCTTTGGTTGGTGTGGAAGCCGCAGGGCTCGGCGTGGACACGGGCAAGCACGCCGCGACGCTGACCGTTGGACGAGTCGGCGTGCTCCACGGCAGCAAGAGCTACGTTTTGTGCGACGAAGAGGGCCAGATCGAGGAGGCCCACTCCATCAGCGCGGGCCTCGACTATCCGGGCGTCGGCCCCGAACACTCGTGGCTCAAGCAAAGTGGTCGCGCGCGCTACCTGGCGATCACGGATGCCGAGGCGCTGGCCGCAGCAGCGCTCTTGGCGCGCACAGAAGGGATCTTGCCCGCGCTCGAGACGGCGCACGCGTTTGCTGCACTGCAACAGATCGCGACCGCCGAGTCGTCTCGGCTCGGGCGCCCCGCCGACCTCGTGGTGTGCCTCTCGGGGCGCGGCGACAAGGACCTCGACACCTACCGCAAGAGGCTCCTCGATGAGCCGTCTTGACGCACGCTTTGCCGCGCTCGCAGCCGCTCGAAAGAAGGCGCTCGTCACGTACCTATGCGCGGGAGATCCGTCCGCGGACGAGACGGTGGAGCTCGCAATCACGGCCGCAAACTCTGGGGCAGACGTGATCGAGCTCGGCGTCCCCTTCAGCGATCCTTCGGCCGACGGACCCGCCATCGCGCGTGTGGCCGCTCGGTCCATCTCGCGCGGCGGAGGTCTCTCCGCGACGCTGCGGATCTGCGCGGCGATCCGTGCGCGCACAGCCGTGCCCATCGTGCTCTTTGGCTACTACAACCCGATCTTCGTCATGGGCGAGGAGAGGTTTTGTGCAGTTGCGAACGAGGCAGGCGCGGACGGGGTCTTGGTGGTGGATCTTCCGATCGAAGAGAGCGCGGCGCTGCGCACCTCTGCGAAAGCGAACGGGCTCACTGTCGTGCCGCTCCTGACACCGACCTCCAGCGATGCGCGCGTGCGCGCTGTCGAAGCAGCGATGCGAACGTGTCCTGCTGGTTTCGTCTATTACGTCTCGGTCGCCGGCGTAACGGGGAACGCTGCAGCGCCGCTCGAGCTCGCGAGCCAAGCGGCTGGCGCGCTACACGAGCGGTTGAAGACGCCCGTCGTCGTAGGCTTTGGCGTAGACTCGCCAGCGCGCGCGAGGCTCGCCGCCGCTCACTGCGAAGGTGTCGTCGTGGGCACCGCGATCGTGCGCGCGATCGAGGACGCGCGATCGGCTGAGGCGGGCCGCAGCGCGGTGCGAGAGCTCGTGGCGTCGCTACGATCGGCCGTGGACGAACACGCGCCGTCCGTGCAGACTGCGCACTGACCCTCATGCGCGCCCTCTGCATCTCGGACGTCCACGGCAACCTGCTCGCGCTCACTGCTGTCCTCGCGACCGCCGAGCGACGGAGCTTCTCGAAGCTCCTCATCGCCGGAGATATCGTATTTCCTGGCGGAAATGAGGACGCCATCACTCAGCCTCTCGAGACCTGGCGACGCCTCTCGGCCGCAGGTGCGGTGATGGTGCAGGGCGTGACGGACCAGGCGCTCGCGACGTTGGACCCCAACGCCATCGCAGCGAACACCGATCACGAGCGAACAATGATCGATCGCATGAAGCGTGTCCGCAGCGAGCTCGGCGACGTGGTGCTCGACCGTCTGCGACGCTTGCCCAAGACCTTTCGCATGAACCTCGAGGACGGCGGAGAGCTCGTGCTCGTGCATGGCTCGCCGATCGACCCGTCGGAGGCCATCACATTCGACATGAGCGACGAAGAGGTCCTCGCGCTCATCGGTGACGATCCTGCGGATGTCATCGTCTGCGGCATGAGCCACGTCCCCTTCGAGCGCACGGTCTCGGACGTTCGGGTCATCGGCCTGGGGAGCGTGGGAGAGGCCCCTGATGGCGTCTCTCCGCGCGAGATCCCGTTGGTCGCGCACGCTACTTGGATCGAGTCGACTCCTTCGGGCGTGAAGGTCGAGCAGATCGTCGTTCCCCTGGATTTCCCGCAGATCGAGCCGCGCGCAGCGTCGGGCGCGCCCGCGCGGTAACGCCGCTCAGCTCTGCGTCACCAACCACGCGCGCAGCGGGTTCCAATAGTACTGGTGCCAACCTTTGTCGTAGCCCTCCGCCATCTCTGCGGGGAGCCCAGTGTGACGAAGCTCGAGCGTCGTGCCGCCGCCCTCACGCGGCGAGAGATCGATCTGCACGCGTGAGCTCGGATGAGCCTGCGGGAAATCTGACGCGCGCCAGGATTGAACGATGCGTCGCGGCTCGTCGAGCTCCATCACCACGCCTTCGATGTAGCCATCCCACGCGTTGAACTTCGTGCCCGCGCGCGGTTGCACGTTGGCAATGCTGTTGGTGAACTCGGATTGCTTCTCGCCATCCATGAGCGCGAGGAAAATCACCTCAGGCGACGCATCGAACGAGATCGTCTGGAGGATCGTCCCCGTCGTGCTCGCCTTCGCGACAGGCTTGCTCTTCGCGACGGACTTCTTCTTCGCGACTGGCTGCTTCTTCGCGACGGACTTCTTCTTCGCGACCGGCTTCTTCTTCGCGACTGGCTGCTTCTTCGCGACGGGCTTCTTCTTTGCGACGGACTTCTTCTTCGCGACGGGCTTCTTCTTCGCGACGGACTTCTTCTTCGCGACCGGCTTCTTCTGGTTCGCCACGGGCTTCTTCTTGGCGACGGGCTTCTTCTTCGCGACTGGCTTCTTCGCGGGCTTACGCACCTTCGATCTTCTCTTCGCGGCCATATGGAACCTCGTGTGAGTCGCGAGTTTGCCACAAGCGCGCTTCAAAAGGTTGCGCTCGCGCATGGAAGCTTGCGACGATCTTCTCGTGACGCGTCCCGGCTTGGCGAAAGCGTGGCCTCGATTGGTCGAGAGTCGCGACCTGAGCGTGCTGCGCGTCGACGACAACACACTCGCGCACCTCCTCGCTACGGCGGACGTCATCAGCGAGGGCCAAGTTCACGAGCATGAGGGGGCAAGGGCGTGGTTCGGCTCGACCAGCATGATCCTGTCCGTGAGAGCGGACCTCGACCGGGTCGCAGCGCTCGTGTCGCGCGATCTCCACGCCCGCACGCGCGTATTGCGAGTGGCGCGGCGAGAGGCGAGCCTACGAGCCCCCTGCCCGCTCGGCCCGCTCCGCTCGGAGGTTCGCGTGACGTCGGTGGGTGGCTCGTTGAGGATTGACGTCGACGTCCAGGCACCGTTGATAGAGGGTCGGAGTCGAGGACAGCGCATCGTCTGATGCCCGACCCCTGTGATGGCGGACCATGGGCGACGACCGAAAGAAGAACAAGGGTAAAGGCGGACGCGTCATCCACGTGCAGTTCGGCGCGCAAGGTCGCGTACTGCCCGAGGCCCCTGCTCCGCTTCCGCCGGTCGGACGTGAGCCCGTCACCGAGTTGTTCTCTCCGCGCGAGGTCGCCAAGCTGTTGAGCCTCACGCCCGCGCGTCTGCGCACGCTCGCCAAATCGCACATCGTGGCGCCTAGCGCTGAGAAGGACGGCAAGCCCGCGTACACGTTTCAAGACCTCATCGCGCTCCGCGCCACGTTGATGCTCTCGCGTGATGTGAAGCTCGCCGAGGTGAAGAAGGCCATCGGGGCCCTCCGGCAGACGCTCCCGCGGGTCACGCGCCCGCTGCAAGAGCTCCGCATCGTGAGCGATGGGCGGCGCGTCGTGGTGCGCGCGCGCGATGGCTCCTTCGAGCCAGTAACAGGCCAGATGGTGATGGACTTCCAACTCGGTGCGCTCCGCGAAGACGTCGTACGCGTGCTACGTCCCGAGACTCCCGCGAGCCGAGCGAAGACCGCGTACGACTTCTACATCCGCGCGAGCGAGCTCGACGAGGACCCTGACTCGTTCGCCGAGGCCGAGGCGATGTACAAGAAGGCCATCGAGCTCGACCCCACGCTCGCCATCGCCTACACGAACCTAGGTAACATCCTGTTCCGCCGCGGCGAGGACAAGCAAGCGGAGAAGCTCTACGCCCGCGCGATCGAGATCGATCTGCGCCAACCCGAAGCGCACTACAACTTGGGCTACGTGATGCTGGAGCGGGGCGAATCGGCGCGCGCCGCTGTGCATTTCGAAGCTGCGATCGAGCGCGATCCGCGCTTTGCCGACGCGCACTTCAACCTCGCGATGGCCCTCGAGCAGCAAGGCGAGTCAGAGCGAGCGCGCCGCTATTGGAAGAAGTACTTGGAGCTCGAGCCGCAGGGGACGTGGGCCGACATCGCGCGCAAGCACCTTTGAAGGCGTGATAAGATCTTGCCTCCCTTGGAGGTCTTCATGCGCTCGATTCACTTGTTTGGTGGGCTCTCGGTCGTGATCATCGGTTGTGTCGGCGCGCTCGAGGCGTGCGGAGGCGATGACAGCACCACCATCCCAATCGGTAGTGACGGCGGCAAGAACGACGTCACCCCGCCAAACTTCGACTCGGGCGACCAACCTGACACGAGCCCGCCGGACGACGCAAATCAACCGGACACCACGCCCTTCGACGCAGGACCCAAGTGCGACGACCCCGCGCACTGCGTGGTTCAGATCGCCGCCGGCGGACGCCACGCGTGCGCGCTCTTGAAGGAGGGTGTCGTCTACTGTTGGGGAGTCAACAACGCTGGGCAGCTCGGCTCGGGCATGAACGACGCTGGGCAGTTCAACAACATCACGCAGTCGAGCCCCGTACTCGTGCAAGGCATCAGCGGCGTGACCGAGATCTCCGCGAGCTCGTTCTCGCAGCAGCTCTCGTCGACGTGCGGAGAGCTCGGTGACGGCGGTGTCGCCTGCTGGGGCACCAACTCCACCGGTGAGCTCGGCCTCTCCGCGATGATGGGTGTCGCCGACAACAATCCCCACCCGACGGCAGGACTCGTTCAAGGTCTGCCAAGCATGGCGCGCGTGGACACCGGCAACCTCCACTCGTGCGCGACCGCGTCGAGCGGCGACGTGTACTGCTGGGGCTCCAACGCGAACAACGGCAACTCGTTCCAGCTCGGTCGCGGCGCGCTCGCGAACAACGCCGCGATCGGCCCTGCGGGAAAGGTCGGCTTCGACGGCGGCGTCGTCTCCGCGATCCAAGGCTCACCTGGCTACGACTACGGTTGGGCGATCACCAAGACAGGCACAGTCGTCAGCTGGGGCGCGACCGGTGGTGGGTCGGGCCAGCTCGGGCGCGCGTTCAATGGCGCCGCGGATCCGAACGCGGTGGACATCGGTCTCACGGGTGTCACGCAAGGACAAGCGGGCTACGACTTCTCGTGTGTCGTCGCCACGGGTGTCGTCAACTGCTGGGGCTCCAATCAGCAAGGCCAACTCGGTCGCGGCATGACTGGCGGCAGTCAGGTGAAGGCGGCGCCGATCACGCTCGCCAACAAGACAGCGACGCAGGTCGCGGTCGGCGGCGCAGGCTTCGGTCAAGAGCACGCGTGCGCGCTGATCAACGACGGCACCGTCTACTGCTGGGGAGCGAACCCGAGCGGTGCTGTCGGCGGGACGTCCGACTCCGGCATGGCACCTCAGAGCGTCGCCACGCCGACGCAAATCGATCTGGGCATGGGCAAGGCGCTAGGCGTCGCGTGCGGCGACTCGTTCTCGTGCGCGCTCGTGGAGGGTGGCACCATCCAGTGCTGGGGCAACAACACCGAAGGCACGCTCGGCCTCGGCGCGACCGACACCAACGCTCACCCAAAACCCGCCGGCATCGTGAAGTTCTGACAGTCTAGAGTCTTCGATGGCTCAAACACGGCAAGCTCGCGCGCACGCGATCTTGTGCGGCAAAATCGAGTCTCGCTGTGGTGTAGCCCTCGCCGTCTGGGCACTGCGCGAGCACGTCTCCCCACGCATCGATGATGACCGCCTTGCCGTACGTCTGTCGATTGCCTGGGTGCTTGCCGTGCTGCGCTGGCGCCATCACGAACACTTGGTTCTCGATCGCGCGCGCGCGCAAAAGTGCGTGCCAGTGATCTTTGCCCGTCATCAACGTGAACGCTGCGGGCACCGTGACGATGCGCGCCCCCAAAGCGGTGAGCGCGCGATACAGCTCCGGGAAGCGCAGATCGTAGCAAACGGTGAGACCCACCTTCGTGCCATGAACTTCGGCGACGCACGGCTCTCCGCCCGCGCTCGTCGACCGCGACTCTCGATACGAGTGAGAGCCATCTGGCATGTCCACATCGAACAAATGGATCTTGCGATAGCGCGCGATGATCTGGCCCGTCGGTGAGACGAGCACCGAGGTGTTGAACGGGCGCGCGTCATCTCCGCTCTTCTCGGGCATGCCACCGCCGAAGAGGAACGCGCCGCTCTCTTTGGCGAGATCGCGGAGCGCGGCCATGATCGGACCGTCTAGACTGAGGTCCTCGGCGACGCGTCGCTTGTCTGCCTCGTCGCCCATGAAGGCGAAATTCTCCGGCAAACCGACTAGCTTCGCCCCTTCCGCTGCGGCCGCGAGGACGAGCTCTTTCGTTCGCGCGAGGTTGGCTTGGACGTTCTCTTGGCTGTTCTGCTGAATGACCGCGACTTTCATGGTGCTCTTGGCGCATCATAGCTGGAACGCAACCTCCACACATGAGCGACCCTCCCGACATCCACGAAGAACCGGCACACCCGGACGCGACGCCGAGCGACAACCGCGAGCGTCGCGACAGCGATCTGCCCGATGGCGAGCCCGAGCATCGCAAGCGACGACGGCTCGAGGGCGTGATCCCCGATCTCATCAAGCGCGCCGTCGAGATGGGCTTCGAGAAGGCCACCGAAGCACCCGAGTCTCTCAAGCAGCGCATGCACGACATGAAGCTGCCCAAGGAGGCCGTGCAGTACATCCTGTCGCAGGTCGACGACACGAAGAACGGCATGTTCCGCGTGTTCGCCAAGGAGGTGCACGATTTTCTCGAGCACACCAACCTCGCCGGCGAGATGCAGAAGATGCTTACCACCGTGCAGTTCGAGATCAACACGACCATCCGCTTCAGGCCCAACGACGGCAAGTCCGAGGAGCCGACAGAAGACGGCGATGACGACAAGTCTGGCCGCCCCGAAGTGAAGGTCGACGTCTTCGCCAAGCGCGCAGACGGCAAGAACAAGAAGAAGCTCTCCAAGGAGGAATGAAATTGGCCAAGGCTCTCAAGACCGGCGGCGAAGTCGACAGCTGGTGCACCAAGTGCAAGATGGTGCTCAACCATCGCATCATCGCAATGTTGGGCCCCAAGCCCATCAAGGTGGAGTGCTCGACGTGCATGTCGCACCATAATTTCCGCCAATTCGCGCCAGGCGCAGCTCCTGCCAAGGGCGCGAAGCTCATCGGCGGAAGCGCACCCCGCCCCGCGCGCGTTTCTAGCGTCACGAAGCTCGAGCAAGAGCGACGTGAGCGAGAGCAACAATGGGAAAGAGCGATCGCGGGCAAGGCGATGGGCGACTTCAAGCGCTACAACGTGTCGGCCACGTTCGAGCAAGGACAGCTCGTGCGCCACACGAAGTTCGGCGACGGGGTGGTCACGCGCATCCTCGACGCGAACAAAGTGGAGGTCCTCTTCAAGGACGAGCCGCGCACGCTCGCGCAGGGCCTGCAGTAGTTCCAATGTCCGCGGCGCGGCGGTGCGGTGCAGCGTTTGTCTTGGCGGCGCTCGCCTCACACGCTCGCGCGGACGAGGCTCCAACCCAACCTGCGCTGGCGGAGATCCGCATCGCGCCAGGTCCCTCGGGGTTCTTCGGCGCGTGGCTGTTGCTCGGTCCGTACAGAGCGGCGAGCTTCGGCGTGCGAGGCCCGCAGCCCGATGATCTAGCCTCGGATCCGCAGACGCTTGTCGAGTCAACCATCTCGCCCAAGCTCGGAGACTCACCGCAATCGACAGAGAAGGAGCCCCCTCGTTGGGTGATCGCTTCATCAGGCGAAGGCCCAGTGGACGTGATCGCTGCGCTGAAGACCCCTGCCGCGCAGAAGGGCTCGACGACGATCAAGGACAATGATCTGATCGCGTACGCAGCAGGAACTCTGCACTTGGACAAGCCGGGCAAGCTGCTCCTGTTGATCGGGTCTGACGACGGCGTGCGCGTCTCGGTGGACGGCAAGGTGGTCCTGTCGCGCGAGGAGGCCCGCCCCGAGCGCGATGATGACGATCTGATCCCGCTCGATCTCACCGCGGGCGATCACCCAATCATCCTGAAGCTGCACCAGCGCGACGGCGCATGGAGCTTTCACGCGCGCGTGGTGGACGAGCTGCTCGCACCTCCGCAAGGAGCCTATTTGTCGCTGCGCGGCGCCACCGCTACGGATGCGCAAGCGCTCGCCGCGAAGATGAGCTGGGTGTCGCTCGATCGTGGAACACGCGGAGATGGTTATCGCCCTAGCCTCACCGTGCGCTTTCCGGAGGGTGCCCCGCTGGGTGTTGCGCTCTCCGTCAAGGCGACCCTCGCCGACGCATCTGGCACGACATACTTCGATATCAACGCGGGAGAGGTCTCGCCGCGCAATCCGGAGATGGTCGTCGCTCTTCCGAGGATCGAGGGCGCGGACCTGCCGACACTCGAGGACAGGTCCGTCGCTTATGCTGTGAAGGTCGCTGGCCGAGATCTCGTCTTGAAGTTCTTCCCGAAGAGGTCGCAGCGCGAGACCCTCGCGAAGGCCGACGCGGCGCTCGCATCGTTGACGGGTCAAGAGCCGTGGCTCAGGCCCGATTCCCTCGAGAGCGTGCAGTACGCGCGCAACCGACTCCAGGCCTCTCTCTCTCGTGGAGACTCGGACGATCTCGCGCTCATGCAAGAGAGCCGCGAGCTCTCGCAGCTCACGGATTCGCTTCAAAAACAGGTCGATCCGTACGCGGCGCGCACAGGCGCCATGCGCATGGCGTATCGCTCTTTTGCTGACGGGGAGCTTCAGGAATATTCGGTTTATGTTCCAGGCGATTACAAAGTAGGCGCCAAGAAGAAGTACCCATTGATCGTCGTGCTCCACGGCTTGAACGGCAAACCGATGGCCGTACTGCGCAAGTTCCTCGGCACCGGCGAGACCGGTCACGAGGCCGACTGGGACGAGCGTCGAACGGGCGGGCTGCCTGAGTTCAACGACGCCTTCATCGTCGCGCCGTCTGGACATGGCAATACGATGTATCGCGACTTGGGCGAAGACGACGTCATGCGCGCGACAGAGCGCGTGATGGCGCGCCTGCCCATCGACCCGACGCGAGTGACGATTGGCGGACCTTCCATGGGCGGCATCGGAGCGGCGGCGCTGCCCTTCCGCTTTCCGGATCGCTTCGCCGCCGCAGAGCCTCTATGCGGTTATCACAGCTACTTCGTTCGCCGTGATTTCCTGGGCCGCGCGATGCGCCCTTGGGAGAAGACGATCGCCGAAGAGCGCTCCAACGTGGAGTGGGCGTTCAACGGCGCCAATATCCCATTATACGTCGTGCACGGTACTTTGGATTGGCCCGAGACGAACAGCGGTGTCCTGATTGACAAGTACGAGAAGCTCAAATACCCGATTGAGCACGAGCACCCCAACCTGGGTCACAACGTATGGTCCACGACTTGGGAGAACCTGAAGGGCGCCAAGTGGCTGCTCGGTCATCACCGTGACGCGCACCCATCGCGCGTGAGATTTCGAACCATCCGGCTGCGCAACAACAAGAGCGACTGGGTCCACGTCGACGAGCTCTACGCTCCAGATCAGTGGGGCGAGGTAGACGCGAAGATCACGAACCGATCACGCATCGACGTGACCTCCACTGGAGTGGCTCAAATCAGCCTCGATCGCGACAGCAAGCTCGTGGACGCCGCTGCGACCACCAAAGTGGTGATCGACGGCACGAGCCTCTCGGTCCCTGCTGCCGCGGTGCTCGTGTTCCACCGAGACGCGTCTGGATGGCAACTCGGTCCTGCGGTCCATGCGGCTCTCTACAAGCACGGTGAGCTCACTGGTCCTATCCGCGACGCATTTCACGCAAACCTCATGTTCGTCTGGGGCAAGGACGATCCCACGCAGGCCCGCGCCAACGAGGAAGTCGCCAGAGCGTTCGCCGCAGTTCGATACGGAGTCACGGTCCGATACCCGATCATGAGCGACGAGGAGTTCGAGGCGAACGGCGAATCTCTCGCGAACGAACACGCGCTATTCCTCGTCGGTAACGCCAAGAGCAATCGATTGGTGCGCGCGCTCGAGCCCGATCTCCCGATCAAGATCGAGGGAGACGCCGTCGTGATGGGAGGGACGCGATACCAAGGAAACCAGCTGGGCGTCGCGTTCGTACGCCCCAATCCCAAGCGCACGGATCGATACTTGGTAGTCGTTGAAGGCACCACGGCACTAGGCACTTGGCGCTCGCTCTCGTTACCGGACTTGCTGCCGGACTTCGTTGTGTACGACGAGAAGATCGAGCCGTCGCGCGGGCAGATGCTCCTCTCCAACGGCGCCGTGCTCGCCGGCGGATTCTTCAAGAACGATTGGTCAATACCGCAAGCGGTTGATGATCCGCTGGCCAACTCGGTGAGAGCCGCCGCGAGGACGAAGCGCGACGCTACTCCGTATTTGCCATAATCGATTAGCGGTCGCTCCGCTCGGGCCGATCTTCTGGTATCGTCGAGCGACTTGACCTTTGGGGGTGCGAATGTCTCAGCTCAACTCGCGTTGGTGGCTATTGGGTTGCGTGTCCGTCATCACAGGGCCGCTGCTCGCGTGCGGCGGGGATACGGAGAATATCTCGCCGCCAGGCCCGGACGCGAGCTCGCCTGACACCGCGAGCGATGGCGCGATCACGGACACGTTGGTCGCCGACACCTCGAAGGCGGACGCCGCGAAGAACGGATGCAGCAACGATCTGCGCGACATCCTCGATCCCAACGGCAACGTGCTCATGACGTGCCCGCCGGATCAAGGCTGCGCGAACGGCGGGTGCATGCCCGCGTGCGACGCCGCGGCGCTCAACAGCGGGACGATAGGCTGCGACTTCTTGGTACCAACGCCATCATTTTATCCGACCATCAAGCCGCCGTGCTTCGCGGTGTTCATCGCCAACAGTTGGCCCTCTGACGTGAAGCTCACTGTCACGCTGGACGGGACCAACTACGACGTCACCAAGTTTGGATATCTGCCAGCGCCAGGCCAGCCCGAGAAGGCGTGGGCGCCGATACCTTCGACGGGCATCCCTGCGGGCAAGGCGGCAGTGCTGTTCTTGTCGCACGATCCGGCCTCCGCCAACGTGACGCCGCTCACCTGCCCTGTCGCACCAGCGATAAGCCAAGCTGGTGGGAGCGCGCTGCCTGGCTCGGGGACGCTCTCTGCGATCACCGCGCGCGGGAAGGCTTGGCACATCGCCGCCAATGTTCCGATCACCGCTTATGACATATTGCCTTACGGCGGCGCCAAATCGTATTTGCCTAGCGCCGAAGTGCTGTTCCCATCCACGAGCTTCGGCACTTCGTACATCGGAGTCGTCCCCATCCACGGGACCTCGATGCTGCCCGAGTGGGGGCAGCTCGTGGCCGTGAAAGACAACACGAACGTCACTGTCACTCCCACAGTCGATCTGCCCTCGGGCACCAACGTGGTCGCGGCTCCTAAAGGCAAGGCGACGAAGTTCACGCTCGCGGCTGGCGAATTCATTCAATGGCAGGAGTCCGGCGAGATGAGCGGCTCTGTCATCACCGCGGACGCACCCATATCGTTCACCGGTGGGCACACCTACAATTGTTACAAATCGGCGACCTCATCCGGCGGAGGCTGCGACTCGGCGCATCAGCAGATCCCGCCGCTCGCAGCGCTCGGCGCAGAGTATGTCGCGCCACCATACGCGACGCGCTTGGCGAGCCTCGCAGAAGAGTCGATTAAATATCGCATCGTAGGAGCCGTCGACAACACGACGCTCACATATTTACCCGCGGTCGCAAACGCACCAGCGACCATCAACGCAGGACAAGTCCTCGACTTCGAGGCTGTGGGTCCGTTCACGATCACGAGCCAAGGCATCACCAACCCGTTCTATGTCGGTCAGACCATGAGCGGCTGTTTGCTCATTGGTGCCGCCCGTCCGCCTGGCGGCTGCTTGGGAGACGAAGAGTTCGTCAACCTGCTGCCGCCCGCGCAGTATCTGTCCAAGTATGTATTTTTTACGGACCCCACATATCCAACTACCAACTTGGTATTTGTTCGAGTGAAGGGCGCACAAGGCTTCCAAGACGTATCGCTCGACTGCCTCGGCACGCTCTCTGGTTGGAAGCCGGTCAACACGAATGACAACTATGAAATCCTGGACGTCGATCTCGTCCGAGGTGGCACCAAGAACGGAAACTGTGACAATGGCGGACACACAGCCTCGAGCAAGGCGCCGTTCGGGTTGATGGTTTGGGGCTTGGACACCTACTCGTCCTACGCATACCCAGCCGGCGGCAACGCAGGGATCATCAACAAGGTGCAGTGATCACAGACCGATTCCTTCGAACATCGTGACTACCGATTAGCGTTTACCGGGGCGGCGCTTGCTTTGTTTGCGTGGACGCGGTGGCGAGTCCTTCGATAATCGGTAATTGCCTTCGGGGGCTCCGATTCCGCCGCCAGTGCCCGTGGTGCGCGTGGGCGCGAATCTGCCGCGGCCGAGACTGCTGCGTGGCGTGGTGTCCTCGCGCGGGCGGTCCCCAGAAGAGCTCGAGCCGCGACCCGATCGACCGCCGTAATCCTCGGTGACCTCAGGCCCGCGCCTACCGGGCGCACCCATCCCGTAGCGAGGCATCACAGGCTCGTCGCTCCATCCGCGGTCGCGCGGCGTGGGTGAGGCGGATCGGCGATCGCCCCGTGGTTCCGGCTTTGGAGCCGCCGGATCGTGCTCGCCCCTCTTCGCGCGCCACGGAGCGCGCAGCGGAGTCGTGCTCGTGTTCGGATCAATCTCGCTCGGGATGGATCGTGGAACGCCGTAGGTCTTCTTGAGATCGGAGAGCTCTTGATACGTCAAACTTCGAACCGCGCCTGGTCGCATCCCTTCGCTGGTCACCCCGGCGAAAGCGGTGCGCGAGAGTCGCATCACCTCGAAGCCAGTGGCGACTCCCATACGCCGAATCTGCTGATTGCGACCTTCGCGGATCGTGACCTCGAACCAAGTCTTGCCGCGGACACGACCATCTCTAGGCCCTTCGCTCGATCGCGTCGGCCCCTCTCCGGACTCATAACGAATGAGCGAGACTTCCGCGGGCAGTGTCTTGCCGTCCTCGAGCTCCACGCCTTCACGCCAGCGATCGAGATCCGCTTCCTGCATCGTGCCGGCAACTTTACAGACGTAAGTCTTCGGGACGGCCTTCTTCGGGTGCAGCAGACCGTCGGCGAACGCGCCATCGTTGGTCGCAAGCAACACTCCGCTCGCCATCGACGA
>JANYHY010000507.1 GCA_025362165.1 Myxococcales bacterium
CGCGAGCTCCTCTCTCAGCTCCGCGATGCGATCGCGCACTTTGCGTCTGTCGAGCTCCAGCCCAGCTTCCCCTGATCCGCGGCCCGCCTGTCGCTCTTTGCCGGTCGGTGACTCTCGGAGTCGTGGCGTCGTGTAGTGCAATCGCGCGATCTCGACTTGCAATCGCGCTTCACGGCTCTTGGCGTGCCTATGAAAGATCTCGATGATGACACCGGTGCGATCGAGCACCTGCACACCTGTGGCTCGCTCGAGGTTACGCGCCTGGCTGGGCGAGACGTCATGATCGATGGCGACGAGCGCCACCTTCTTCGGCGCGTCCTCGTCGTCCTCGTCTTCTTCGTCGTCGCGCTTTTCGGCGGCCTCTTTGGCGCGCTTCAATCGAGCCTTGTCTTTCTTCTTGGGCGCCGTGCTGCCGACATGACCCGTGCCGCCCGTGAGCTCCCCGAGCTCTTCCAGCTTGCCTTCACCGAGCACTGCCGCTGGTGAAAAGTGATCGCGGCTCTGCGAGACACGGCCAACGACCTCGTAGCCAAGCGTCGTCACTAGCCGCTCGAGCTCGTCCAAGCTCGCAGCGAACTCCGTGTCGTCCACGGTCGGGAGCTGAACGGCGACGAGGACTGCTCTCTGATTCTTCGGCTCTTCGGTCACGCGCAGCCAATAGCACGTCGTGTCGTCACTTCCTGCTGCATAGGCCTTCTTTGCAGGTCCACATCGGAGCTGCGCAGTCGCTGCTCGTCTTGCAAGGTGAATCTGCTCCGCCTCGACACTCGGGTGCGCCACCATCCTTGACGCTGCACGAGAGGCACGGACCTCGAAACACCTCGAGGTCCGCGTGGCACACGACGATGTTAGTGCCGTCGCAGGTCTCGCCCCCGCCGTCTGGGCACACGGTGCTCACGCGGCTGGAGAGCGCGCAGAACACGTCTCCTGCGCGGTCCACGCAGACATTGGGTGTCTCACAAGTCTGTCGCACCCACTGGTTCGCCCCGATCATCTGGTCCACGCCAGGTGTTGGACACGTGACCATAGTGTTGCCTTCGCAGCGCCCGCGATCGTGCGCTGGAACGCAGCTCTTACGACAGCCTGTCGACGCAACCCCCAACGAGCAGAGGCCGATCAACAACCATATTTTCCACATCGCGCGCCGAGAGTATCACCCATTGTTTGGGAATGTGTCGGGGCGGGTGGAGCGTTCCGCGCGCATGCGATTTCATGATCGACAATACGACGTGTCCATCGTTCCGTCCTTCGCGAGCTGCCTGCGAACGGTGCTCTCCATCATTGTCGGAGCGACTCTGCTGGGCAACCTCGTGATGGTCACGTTCGACGCGGGGAGGCGGTCCGTGCGCCTACCTGATCTCTCAACCTCCGCTACCGCACCTACTCCCGCTTCGACGGCGCCGGAGGTCGTCCCGCCCGTGATCACGCCGATCACACCGCGGAGCACTTTGTATGAGCTCAGTGACGTGAAGATGATCTCAGCCGATATTGGCTGGGCCGAGGCGAGTCTGAGCGACACTACCAACAGCGGCCTCGTGCGAACCATCGACGGCGGCAGCACCTGGACTCAAGTCGGCCCTTTCTCGGAAATTTGCGGCCAGTTCGTGCTCGACGTCAATCATGCGTGGGTCGTCGAGTGTGGTGTGGGAGGTGGCGTTGTTCATCGCACGCTCGATGGTGGTCGCACGTGGACCTATGGGAGCGCCATCACCGACCTCCCTCGTGCGCCCTATGGTGATGACTCAATCCAGTTCGTCAACGCGCAGGACGGCACGCTCACTCTCCAGTGGGGAATTGAGGGCGAGGACATACGCCTGTATCGCACGCACGATGGCGGCGCGAGCTGGACTGAAATCAACAGCGCAATATCTGCCGTGACATTCACAGACCCGAAGCACGGTTGGATGCTCGTCGGAAACTCGACGACCACGCTGTCTGCAACGACCGATGGAGGGCAAACCTGGCATGAGGTCTCCGATCTGATCGCGTGCACAGTGGGTGAATTTCCAGTGACGGCAGGACCCGTCGCCATGGTCGTCGCGTCGTGCCCGTCTGGAGATCGCGCCTTCTTCTCAACAGACTATGGGGTTTCGTGGAAACCAGGAGAGAGCCTCAGCCCCATATCCAGACTTGCGTTCTTCGATCCATGGCACTCATGCGCTCTCGCGACAGACGGCTCAGTCCTGCGCACCTCCAACTCCGGTGTCACATGGTCGAAGAGCTCCTCCATAGGACGCGCTGAGGGCATCTCGCTGGAGATGGTGTCGCCGACGCTCGGGTTTGCGCTCGACGACTTGAAGCACTCCGTCATGCGCACCACGGACGGCGGTGCCACCTTCTCGACCGTGCTGATCGTCGCGGACCTCTATGACTCTCACGGCAGAGCGGGCACACAACTCGCGTTCTCCGATCCGCTGCACGGAGTCATCATCGCAGCGTCCGAAGGCGGCACACGAGTCTATGGCACCACAGACGGAGGCGCCTCATGGTCCTTCCGCGGCACGGAGTAGTCCGTCTCGTAAAGGCGCGCATGACGGCGGACGACTTCACGCAAAACTTCGGCGCCTCGCGTCCAATGCATAGGTAGATGAACAGGAAGACGGGAAGACGGGAAGTTTTGGGGGATTGTTCGGCGGCGGTGAGGCTCATCTCTCCAAGCTTCCCGTCTTCTCGTCTTCCTGTGAATATCTCCCGCCGCAACGACCGGCCCGTCGCGACGCAATCGCGACAGTAGTGCGACCATGCTAAGGTTTCGGTGTGCGCTACTTCATCTGCATTCTTGCGCTTACGGCCGCTTGCGGCACTCCTAAGATTGTGTCGATCGACTCTCTCGATGGGGGGGACGACGACGCTGCGGATGCGGCGATTCCCTGCCCTGGTGTTGGGATCAGCAAGGGTCCTTGGGCGCTGGCCGTGGACGAGACGACGGCGAAGGTGCGGTGGGAGGCGTGTCGGTCGCAAGCCGAGCGCACGCTGACGCTCACACCCGAGCAAGGCGGCGCGGCGATCACGAGCGTCGCGTTAGAGACCTCGATGGTGATCCCCAACACCTACTCCGCCCCGCTCAACCCGAGCGCGACGATGTTCTCGCGGACGGACCTGTCGCTCCTGGCCTCGTTCTGCCTGCGCTTCGACGTCCTCGCG
>JANYHY010000540.1 GCA_025362165.1 Myxococcales bacterium
TTGGTCAAGCGTGGGGAGCCGCCTTTTCGTGGCCGATGGGTGCTGCCTGGCGGCTTCGTACGCGTTGGCAAGGGAGCCGATCGCGGCGAGAGTCTGGAGCAAGCGCTCGCGAGGGAGCTCGATGAAGAAACCGGCCTGTCGATCGAGGAGGTCTACACCGAGCAGCTTGGTGCGTTCGGCGACCCGAACCGAGATCCGCGCATGCGCGTCATCAGCGTCGCTTACTACGCGCTCGTCCGCCCGGACCTCGTCAACCGCGTACGCGGCGGCGGCGACGCGAGCCACGCGGAGTGGGTGCCCAACGCCAGCGAGCTGCGCCTCGCGTTCGATCACACGCACATCCTGGAGGCCGCGCGCGCGCGCGTCAAAGAGCGCATCGGCAGCACCGACCTCGCCAGGAGCCTCGTCCAAGCGACGTTTTCCATCCCCGAGCTTCGCAACGCGTATGCGATCGTGACGGGCGAACCGCAGGACGCCGGCAACTTCCGCAGACGCTTTGCCGCCCTCCTCGACGGTGGGATAGTGGAGCGCGCACCTGGCAAACGCATCACGAGCAGCAAACCAGCTGCGGTGTATCGCTTCGTCTAAGGTTCGAAGACCGTTCTCCGTTTCGCACTAGATCTGCCCAAGCGCATTTTTTGTTCTAAAGCCGAGAACAATGAAGACACGTCTGAAGGTGGGGTCCGGGGTGGAAAGTCCGAGCTTCGAGGGCGCCAGGGCGTTCGTGTGCGTGGTCGAGGCCAAGAGCTTCACCGGCGCCGCCAAGCGCCTGACGCTGCCGAAGTCCGCGGTGTCGCGCCGCGTCTCGGAGCTCGAGGCGGAGCTCGGAGTACGGCTACTGCATCGAACGACGCGCTCACTCGCGCTCACCGAAGTTGGCGTCGCCTACTACGAGAGACTGCGCCGCGTGCTCGAGGCTTTCTCCGACGCGAACGACGGCTCAGCTTGCTGATCGATTTTCTCTTGGCCGAGTTGGGGGACGCAGCGAAATTCGTCGCGCGCTGAGGACCGTTGCGAACGCGGGCGGTGTCGTTGCAGACTGCAACCTTCCATGCGCCGGGGCTTCGTCGTCGTCTTGATCGCGATCGCGTGTGGATCGCCACCACCGTCGGCGCCGTCTGCCGTCATCGTGATGAGCCCGACATCAGTTTGCGTGGGAGACGCTTTCACGACGCCGATTCACCTAGACGGGACATCGTCTGCGCAGTCGCTCACGCTCGTCTATGCGCGCCCTGATCCAAACGCGCCTCCGCTCTCGTACACATGGTCCTTCGAGGGAGCCGCCATGCAGTTCGACGACGGCAACGCGCACAGCGATACGCTCACCGTGCGATCCGCGGGTGACCGACCTTTGCACGTGACGCTCGAGGTCCGTAACTCGCTTGGCGGAATCACAGACGCGCTCGCGACGCTCTCGATCACACCTCTAGACACCGCGGGTCGATGCCCGCTGCCGCCGCCATGAGACGTTCGCTCGCGGCGCTCGGCGTGCTCGCGGCGCTCGGGTGGAGCTCGGTGGCGAACGCCACTGCCGGCACTGCGTACTCGGAGACGTCCGACGTCGCGGCGATGGCTGGTGCTGTCGTCGCGCGGCCCGGCAACGCGGGCACCGCCGCCGCGAATCCCGCAGGCCTCGCCGATCCGAGCGAAGCGCAGATCGTGTTCAACGGCCATTTCACGGCGCTGTCCGAGTCGTTCGCGCGCACGGGCGAGACCAAGACCGATCTTGGGCGATCGTTCGGTGGCTTCGGTTTCGCTGCTGCTTCACCGCTGCCTGGCGTGCTTGCCGATCTGCACGCAGGGCTCTCGCTCGATCTTCCGGCCGAGCACATCTTGCGCGTCGAGGTCCCAGTGCGCGCTGATCAGCCGGTGTCCGCGCTCTATGGCTCGCGACCTGATCGTATCGGCGCGATGTTCGCGCTCGCCTACTCGCTCGGTCCGTTCAAGGTCGGCGCTGGACTCACCGTCTCGCCGTCGCTCGACACTCCGACAGAGGTGACGTACGTCGCAGGCCGCGACAAGACGGTCGACAAGAGCGTCCTGGTTCGCCTCGATCGCAGCCTCTCGCTGGCGATCTCGCCCTCCATCGGCGTGCGCGCGCAGCCGCTCGCGTGGCTCGGCGTGGGGCTTGCTTATCGCGGGGCCTCGGTCTCTCGCGCGACCGGATCGCAGCATACGGTCGCCGGTGGCATCGTCGCGAATGACCCAATCGACTTCTATCAGTTCTGGTCTCCAGCAGAGCTCGCGCTCGGTGCTGCGTGGGCGCCTTCACGCAGAGTGACTCTCTCGAGCGATCTCACATGGCACCAGTGGTCCGCGTTCCGCACTGGCTTCGACGCAGATCCGTCGCCCGGGTTTCGCGACACCATCAGCCTGCGCGCCGGGATCTCGATCGCGACGACGCGCTGGAGCGTGGCGCGCGCGGGCATCGGCGTCGAGCCTTCGCCGATCGCCGAGCAAGTCGGAGACTCGAACTATCTCGGTGCGAACACGAAGATCTTCTCGATCGGCGGAGGCCTGGATTTACGCCCGATCGCGCACGTGCCCATCGCGATTGACGTCCACATGCGCGCGCGGATCTCCGCGTTGCAGAGCGCTCACAAGGATCCCGCGCAGCTCTCGGACGCGAGCGCCGATCTTCCTGGCAAGCAGATCGACAACCTCGGCTACCCAGGCTTCACCTCGCGGGCGAGCTCGATCCAGGCGGGCCTGACGGTCACGTTCTTCTTGAGCAAGGAGAGGCCGTGAGGCGCGCGACCTGCACTGTCGCGGCGCTGTTGCTCTCGTCGCGCGCGCTCGCTGGACCAGAGGACTCGTTGGGGGCAAGTCCTCGCTCGATGGCCCTCGCTGGATCGTACGCGGCGAGGCCAGGCGACTCCGCCGCTGCATACTACAACCCTGCAGGCCTAGCGCCTGGACGCGCGCTCGGTGAGTCAGAGCGAGGCGGATTCTTCGAGGGTTCGTTCGCGTTGACGCTCGCGCACCCGACCTTGCGCGCGACGCGATCCGATGGCGCGAACGTCGGGACGGCGAGCACCCCGGACACCGCGGGGATCACTCTCGGGACGCGGTTCTCGCTCGGCCGCTTGTTCCACGTGGACGGACTCGACATGGGTGTGCACGTGTTCTTGCCGTCCCATTTGTTCCAGTGGTCGATCCGTCCAGACGACGATCCGCAGTGGGCGCTGCTCACCGATCGAACGCAGGTTCTCTCCGCGCACGGCGGCATCGCGTATCGCGTCACGCCATGGCTCTCGGTCGGCGTGGGGCTGCGCCTGTCGTTCGGCGTGCAGACGCTCACGAAGGGACAGGTCACGAGTCTCTCTCTCCAAACGGATCCAGTCACGGGCAAGTCCGCGGTCAAGACAGGCACACAGCTCGGCACGGACGCCGAAGTGTTCGCGCGCGTGACGCCGAGCACGGGCGTGCTCCTCACTCCCACGGAGCGATCGCGGATCGGCCTTGTTTACAGGCACAAGAGCTACGTGGACGACTGGGGCAACACGCGCATCAGCGGTGTGCCAGACATCGGCGACATCGGCTACACGCACCACTACGCGCACTTCTTCGAGCCGAGCGAAGTCACGGTCGGAGTGGGATACGATCTCACGAGCGTGCTCGATGTGTCGTTCGATCTGACGTGGAACCGATGGAGCGAAGCGCTCAGCACCAACCGCAACGACCTCACAGGGTCCGCGATATGGGGCGACACGTGGACACCCGCGGTAGGCGCGCGGCTGCGCCCCGTGACGAGGCTCGCGATCATGGCTGGGTATCGCTTCCAGAGATCGCCGCTCGACAACTTCGGCGGACCGTCCAACTTGCTGGACGCGGATCGTCACGTGGTCGGGCTTGGCTTCGAGCTCACGCTCACGCCCAACGCGCGCGCGACGCTCGGGTTGCAGAGCACCTCTCTGGTCACGCGCACGGAGACCAAGGACGCGCGATTGTTCGCGAGCGATGCCGCGCTACAGAAGAACGCCGGCTACCCTTCTTACTCGTACGGAGGTCATGTGCTCGGTAGTGCCATCGGCGTGGAGGCGCGATGGTGAGGCGCGCTTGGATGCTGTTGTTGATCGCGTGCGGACCCGACGCGTCGAACGTCACGTACCTCCGCGCATCTGGCGATCACTGTCCGGTGGGCGGTTGCGGCGCGGACGCAGGCAGCGCGGACGCGGCTCCTGTTCCAATACCGAACGAGCCTCTGGAGAAGTGGGACACCACCAACGCGGGTCCGCTCACCGGGATCTTCGCGGTGGAGACGACGATCTCGGCGCGCGCCGTGGTGCTGGTCGTGTTGCATCAACTCTTTCGGCTTCGCATCGTGCAGACCGGAGCGCACCTGCACCAGAAGACCACGCTTTGCGCGTTTCAATTTCCAGATGTCAAAGACGTCGCGAAGCTCACGATCCCACCTAAATTGCAAGACTTGCTCGCGTCCAAGGCCACAGAGGTGGACGGAAATTTTCTCGGCAACGCAAACGTGGTCGGTGCCGCGTACACACCACCGCCGTTCTTGTTGGTTGCTGGTGCGAAGCTCGCGAACGAGGCGACCGATGCGCTCCCCACCTCGACGGATCTCACGAACGCCATCGACGAAGACAATGACGGTCACCCCGGCGTGACGTTGCTCGGCAACGTGCTGGGCTGCACCGCGGAGGAGCAACTCTATGTCGCGCTGCGCACGAGCGGCGCGCTCGCCGGCACCGTGCAG
>JANYHY010000556.1 GCA_025362165.1 Myxococcales bacterium
GCTCTCGCGTCGCCATTTGAGCAAGATGATGAGGCTCTGGCTGCCACTTAGTTTCGTCTGCCTCGCGTGTGGGACCTCGAGAACCGATGGCTCCAACTTCGCCGATCCAGATGGAGCATCTTGCTCGGAGATCGCGCAGGCGGTTCCCGCTTCGGAGGGCGGAGTGTGCTGTCCGATCTCCGGTACGTGCCAGGGCGGTCCTACGGGTGGATGGGCGCAGACCGCTGGTGAGTGCTGTGGTCATGACGCACCAGCGGATTTGCCGCTTGTGTTCTCGACAGACGCCCACGGTTGCCCGAGCGCGGCAGAAGATGGCGTGTGCAGAGCCAGTCCTTGCGCCACAGGCCATGACTGCTGCTTGGCCATCGTGTCTTGCGCACGAGACGCTGGGGGCGATGGTTAGACTAGAGGAGAGTGTCGGCGATCATGGGCGGATCGTGATCGAGGCCTCATAGGCGGGATCGACGAACGTGGGGATGGTCGCCTTGCTGAGCGCACTCGTGACGCACGCCTGAGCAGGCACGCCGACTCCGGTGACCACCACGCTTTGCACGGTGCCGTCTGCGCGGAAGACGATCTTTGCGTGTGCGATCTGATCGACACATCGCCGCGCGTTGGGGATCACCGCTGAGAGCGCTCTCACGACGGAGGTCTGAGATGGCTTGTTCGGGTTTGGCGAATCGGGTGGCGAAGGAGGCTGCTCCGGAGCAGCGCCGACCGCGACTGACGCATCGGCTCCGAGCCAGTTCCACGCGTCTCCCACGAACGGGGGACAAGAACTCGGGGAACTCGGGCAAGCGCTCGGATCGATCGCGCAGATTGACACTTCGTTCACGGGAGAGACGGGGTGTGAAGGCGCGCCGTGTCGCATCGTCCAGTACGCGGAGTCGAACAACGCCTGAACGTCGAAGCGCGGGGCATCGCAGGTGCGACTGAGCCCGTCGCGCGTGATCTGGACCCGCTCGCCGTATGCGGAGACGCAGCCATCGGTCGCCTTGACCACACGCCAGAATGACTCCCACACCGGCGCGGAGAATTCGCCGGTGCGCTCCTCGTGCGGATCCGTGAACGTGGAGAAGTGCCCGCGCGCTCGTCCGTCTTCACACCAAATCACCGCCGCCTTCGCGCCGCCGTCTTCAAAGCCGCCGTCCCGATAGTAGGAGGATGGGCGACTCGCGGTGAACGACGCGCGGAACCCCGGCTCGCACGCGGTCTTGGTCGCCGCCACGAAGCACGCGACATGCTGCACGCGCGTACGCTGCTCGCGAAACGCCTCCTGCGCGTCGGTCTCCGTGTTGCGAGTTGCGGACGCACACGCCATGAGCGCGAAGGCGAGGGGAGCGAACCGCATCGCACCTACTACGCTCGTTGCGGCTGAAACCTGCCTTAGGAGAGTTTGGCGATCGTCTTGGCGACGTCGTCGACGGTCGCGATCCCGCTGAGCTTGTCGGTCGGGATTTGCACGTGTAGCTCGTCCTCGAGATCTGCCACGACCTCCATCACGCCGAGGCTGTCGAGCCCGAGGTCGTGTTGGATGTGGTTCTCTTTGGAGATCCCTCCGGGGCGATCCACGTGTCGCTTGAGCACGTCGAGCGTGAGGTTGAGCGCCTCGTCGTATTTCATCTCGGCGACGATCCTATCACGGGCGCGTGTTCCACGATTCGTCGCGCGGCGGTCCCTGGATCGATCGCGGCGAGCAGCGCGCGGATGCAAGCGACGCCATGCGCTCCTGCCGCGAAGCACGCAGCCGCGTTGTCTTCATCGACTCCGCCGAGCGCGATGACGCCCATCTCACCTGCGAGCTCACGCGCTGCCGCGAGCGCACCGACGCCACGCGGGGCCTGTTTTCCTGGGACTGCATAGATCGGACTCACAAGGGCGAAGCGCGCGCCGCCGTCCTTGGCCATGCGCAGCTCCACGTCGTCGTGTGCAGGTGCGCTCACGACTGGGGTGCGTCCGTTGGCGTCGCCATGAATCCCATCCGCGCCCACGCGCCGCGCGAGATCCGGTCTTCGGTTGAGCAGCAGCAACCCGCCATGCGCGCGTGTGATCTCGAGCAAGCGCGTGGCGAGCGGCTCGAGCGAGGCGTCGTCGCGGTGGTGGTCCCGTAGCTGCACGCACGTCCGAGGCACGGCCTTGCACACGAGCTCCGCGACGCGCGCGAGGTGCTCGTCGTCGAACGCCGAGTCCGTGATCAACACGAGGGGAGGGATGTTCACGGCAGCTGCGCCAAGCCAGGAACGGTGGTGTTGGCCGTGACTCCAGGCAGCGTGTCCGTCACGCTCGTGGTCGTCGACGTGTTTGGCGATCCGGTGACGCGCACCTGAAAGCTGCCCGCTCCGACGCCATTTTGAGCCACGAAATAGTTGTAATCTACACGCGCGACGTCAGTCCACGCAGGTGTCTTCTGCGTGGAGACCTCGACCTTGGTGATCGGTACGCGGTGATTGCGGATTTGGATCGCGGTCCAGTACTGCGAGCTGCCGTCCTTGAAATGGTACTGGATGGGTCCTTGTACATTGCACGCGACGACCTGCCACGTGATGGGCACGTTGCCCGCAGACATGTCCGCGATCTTGGCGAACGCCTCTCGACTGAGATCGAGGTGACCCTTCACGCAGCCCGGGCACTGATCGACGATGCGCACCGTGACCGTGCCCTTCGGACCTGTGACCAGCACGCACTCGCCACACGGCGCGCTGTTCGCGTACTCGACCGCGTCCATCGCGGCGACGTCGAGATCGTTGGGGCTCGGATCGAACGAGCAGTTGCCGGCGCCTGTCGCGTCGTAATACGTGGCGCGCCCGCTCTCGGGTTGCCCGAGCGGCGGCGTAGGTTGGTGTGCAGAGTCGCCTCCGCCGTCGGAACTCACCGTCGTGGCATCAGCGCCGCTACACGCCGCGAGCGCCAAAAACAGGGAGATCATGCGCATGTCTCGATACTATCAGCGCGCGCCGCCTTCGGGACCAAGCTCTTCTTTCGCCGCCGCCGCGTGCCGACTCGATGGATATCGCGCGACCAGCGTCTCGAGCGTGTGTCGGTACGCCGCGTCGTCTCCACGCGTCTTGAAATCGTGCGCGAGATCCCAGAGCGCGTCGCCAGCCGTGTCCTCTTGGCGCAACGTAGGGTCGGGCTCGTGTGTGCACTGCATGGGCGCGTGGATGAGAGCTGCGATCGTCACCAACACGCTCGCGCGGATCACTCGATGAGGCCCTTCGTCGGGCTCGAGGCGTTCGCGTAGCGGCTCTTGTTCATGCGACCGGCGCGGAACGCGAGGCGCCCGGCGTGCACGCCTTCCTTCATCGCCTGGGCCATCATGACGGGGTCCTTCGCGTGCGCGATCGCCGTGTTCATCAGCACGCCATGGCAGCCGAGCTCCATCGCGATGGCAGCGTCGCTCGCGGTGCCGACTCCCGCGTCCACGATCACGGGCACCTTCGCGCGCTCGATGATGATCTCGAGGTTGTGCTTGTTGCGGATGCCGAGCCCGCTCCCGATCGGAGCTGCGAGCGGCATCACCGCAGCGCACCCGATGTCCTCGAGCTTGCGGCACACGATGGGGTCGTCAATGCAGTAGGGCAGCACGACGAAGCCCTCCTTCACCAGGATTTTAGCCGCTTCCAGCGTCTGCTCGTTGTCCGGATACAGCGTGTCCTTGTCGCCGATCACCTCGAGCTTCACCATGTCTGCGATGCCGAGCTCGCGCGCGAGTCGCAGCGTGCGGACGGCTTCGTCTGCGGTGAAGCACCCTGCCGTGTTCGGCAAGATCGTCCATCGGAGCAGATCGTCGGGCACGTGCGGCTCGTTCAAGCGTGCGCGACGCATGAGCAAGCTCATGAGCGAACCGCTCGAGCGATCCTTGAGGTCCACGCGCCGAAGCGCGACCGTGACGATCTCGGCGCCAGCTGCGTCGGCCGCTTTCTCGGTGAGCTCAATGCTCGCGTACTTGCCAGTGCCGATGATGAGCCGACTCGTGAACGAGCGGCCCGCGATCACGAGAGGATCGATCATGTGAAGTTGCTACCCAGGTTCCGGCACCACGGCAAGAGGCGCCGCTGGCTTCCATCTCCTATGCATCCACAGCCACTCGGACGGATGAGCTCGTACGAAGGCGTCGAGCGAAGCAGTCGCGCGGACTGCAGCCTCCGGGACCCAAGCGCGCCCGCGCCCAATCGCCTGATCGGGCGGCTGAAGAACATCGATCACCGTCAAGCATTGCGCGCGGTCTTGTCGATGCGCTGCGCTCACGAGGACAGGCGCCCGAGAGCGCGTGGCGAGCACGAACGGCGCGCGGTCTACCCAAACATCAGCGCCCAAGAAAGGCGCTCGGCAGGCGTGACGAGCGTCGCTCGGTGCCTGGTCGATCATCATGGCGACGGCGCCGCCAGTCGCGAGGTGAGCGCGCGCTCTGCGCATCGAGCCAGCCGCTTCGACTAGCGTGACATCATACGCAGCGCGCGACGACTGCCAGAACGCGTCTACCCAACGAGCGCTCAACCGCTTGGTGATCACCATCAGCGGGATGTGCTGAGCGATCGCGCACGCTGCGAGATCCCAGTTGCCCGTGTGCGAAGCGGCGAACACGATCCCACGCCCAGCGAGCTTGCAGCGCTCGATTTCTCTCGAAGAAGTCGCGTCTATTCGCGTGTATTGTGCAAGTGAGCGCCTCCGCGCCGCGAGCCAGAGGAGCTCGACCGCGCTCGTGCCCAACGACGCGAACATCTCGGCCGCGACGCGTCGACCGATGCCGGCGCGCTCCATGGACTCCTCGACGTGCGCGCGTCGGATGCGCAGCGCTGAACCCACGAGCCATCCGAGCGCCTCGCCCCAAACGGGCAGATCCGTCCACGCGAGCGCGCCGATCGATCGAGCGAGCACCTCGATCGCGACCGTCCCAGCGGAGCGGCGAACGACGAGGTCAGAAGCCGGCGCGACGAGCAGGTTGACTCGACCCCGGATCGAACGCGATCGCCAGCAGTCCTTCGACGAGCGTCGCGTAGAGTTCTTTCTTGGGCGTGCGCGCGTAGAAGAGAGCGCCATCCACCTTGATCGCCTCGACGCGCGACAGCGCGAGGCTCGCGCCGTCTTTGGCGACATGGACCGTCGCGCTCGACCCTTCGGGGAGCAGGGTCCAACCCTCTTTGTCGGCCTTGGCGTTGAGCGTCTTCAAGATCGCGTCGAGCTCTGCGTGAGTCATGCGGACGGTCTATCGCGCCGGGGCCAGAACGTCCACGCTCACGGGTGCACTGGTCGAGTGGTACGTTCACGGAATGAAGATCATCGGAGCCTTCTTGGTCAGCGGCGCGTTGTTCGCGGCGTGCGGCGGAGACACAGTCACCGTGGCCGACGCGGGCGCGAAAGATAGCTCCAACAACAACGATGGTGCGGTCAACGACGGCGCCGTGAACGACAGCGGCGTCATCGCGGACGCAGGCGGCAACTGCACTCCGCCCAACACGCCGTGCAATCCACCTTGTCCGAACGGCACCGTCTGCCTCCAAGCGTCGGGACCCACCCCGCATGATCTCGGCTGCACTCCCATCCCTCCCGCGTGCACCAACGGAGTCGCCACATGCGCGTGCATGGCTTCGTGCTTCTGTCCGCCCACAGGCGTCAACAAGTGCAGTCAGATGGGCAGCGGGCTCACCTATCTCGTCTGCGACAACGGCACCAAGTCGCGTCGAGAGTTCAAGAAAGACATCGACTACGTCTCGGATGCTGAGCGCGACGAGCTCGCGAACGAAGCGCTCTCCATCCCGCTCGCGACCTATCGCTACAAGACCGAGCCGAGCGCGTCCAAGAAGCACCTCGGGTTCATCATCGACGATCAGCCTGAAAACAGCCCCGCCGTGCACGCCGATCAAACGCACGTGGACGAGTACGGCTACACCTCCATGCTGCTCGCGACCGTGCAGAGGCAGCAGCGAGAGATCGACGCACTCAACAAGCGAATGGACGCGCTCCAAAACTTGATGCCGCCTTCGGCGGACATCAACGCTAGGTGGAGTGCCGTTGGCACGCCCCAAGAGAACGCGCGCAAGTAGACAATCAGATCTTCGTTTTGGGGAGCGGCATGACGTCGACCCGAGTCATGAAGCCCGAGCTTCGCGAGCGGCCGGTCAAGGAGTCGAGCCACGACGGCATCTCCTCTAGAAAATCGTCTGCGCGCGTGAGGTAGTCCGCCATCAACAGCGACAGCCCACGATCGATCAGCCGAATGTCTTGAACGTGAAACGGAGCGAAGCCTTTGCCGCCCCACTCGTCGACGACTGGGCGCATGTGCACCACGGCGGGCAACAATCGAATGAGATCCTCTGCGCCTGGCGACGTGGCTGCGTAGATCGCGATCGAGAGGCCCGACTTGGTACGCGCAACGAGGTCTGCGATCGTCGTCGGCGGGCCTAGGTCCTTTGAGGGTGCTGCCGTTCCGCGCGCGAAGCCGATCGCGGTCTCGTAAGGACCCACCAGCCACTCTGCGAGAGCGCGCTTGTCTGGTCGCAACATCATGAAGGCACGCAGCGCCTCACGCGATGCGTCCGCGACGTCACTCACGGACACTCCATTCTGAAGTCGGATCGGCGGTTTGTTCAGCATGACTTTCCCCACCAGACGGCTGAGGCGGCGGAGCCTACCGCAAGTCCAACTGTCGCGCAAACGGCGCATAAATGGAGCATTTCAGGTATTGCCCTTCCGACTGAAGTGCAGGCCCCTCTCGACTTCATCGCGTTGGATTCCCGTGTAGGGGTGATCCGCAGTGCCGCGACGCCACCGGAGTCTCTGACGCGAGCGATGCGGAGTCTGGGTTCGACGCACAAACGGACTCGCCCCTTGATTCAACCGCCGAGCGAGAACGTCTTGCCGATGGTGTCGCGCGCGGTGCACGCGTCGACCATGAAATCAGCCACATCCGCGCGTGAGATGCTCGAAGGCACTTTGGCATCGGGCGTATCCGCGCGGACGACTCTCCCTTTTGCTGGTCCGTTGGTGAGGCGACCAGGTCGGGCGATCGTCCACTCGAGTTTGCTCTCTTCGGTCAGCCTCTCCTGCACGTCGTGATCTTGGAACGCGCGCTTCAAGATGCCATTGATGACGACTGTACGAAGAAACCACCCAGCGTGGGGCTTGCTGTCGCCCGCGCCGAGCGCGCTCAAAACTATGAGTCGTTTGACGCCGCTCGCCTTCATCGCGTCGATGCAATATCGAGTGCCGCGCGAGAAATAGTCGGGGATGGCCTTGAGCTCCGACAGGCTGGACACCGAAGCCGTGATGATGACCGCGTCGTGGCCGGGCATGGCAGCAGCGACAGAAGCTGCGTCGTGAAAGTCCCCAACGACCTTCGTGAGTCGCTCATGCTCCAAGTTCAACTTCGAAGGAGTGCGCGCGAACGCGCTGACTCGATGATCACGCGCGAGCGCTGATTTCACGCACAACGCGCCTGTTCCTTTTGAGGCACCAACGACGAGGATCTTCACGTTGTCTCCGATGCATGCGCACGAATTCGGTTGCGCTCGAGATCCACTCAGTCGTCTTCCAGCTCGCCGAGGGGCTCGCCGCTCAAGACGAAGAAGGCGTCTCCATAGTTCTTCAACAGCTCCAACGCAGTATCCATGTCCTCTTGCGTATGACCTCGAGTCACGTTCACGCGCAGGCGCTCTTCGCCGATCTTCACTCCTGGATACAGGATGGGCACCATGAGCACGCCGCACTCGAGCAGCGCGATGTGCATGAAGAGTGTCTTGCGCTCGTCACGGCAGTAGACCGGCATGATGTGAGTGTTGGAAGCGCCGAGGTCGAAGCCTGCTGTCTTGAGGCTCGATCGGAAGTAGTCGGCCTTCTGGTGCAGCTCGCTCACCAGCTTGGGGGCCTCGTCCTCGAGCATGTCCAAGATCGTGCTCGCGGCGGCGACGATCGGGACGGGCAAGCTCGCGCTGAAGAGGAACGAGCGAGCGGTGTTCTGGATGAACTCCACGACCTCGCCCTTGCCGAGCAGGATGCCGCCGATGCCGCCGAACGTCTTGCTGAAGGTGCTGATCACCAACGGCACCTTGCCTTCGACTCCGGCCTCTTCGAGGATGCCACGACCGTTCGTACCGAGCGTGCCAGTGCCGTGCGCGTCGTCGAGGATGATGAACGCGTCGTGCGCTGCGCAGATGTCGACCATCTCCTTGATGGGTGCTTTGTCACCGTCTAGCGAGTAGACGCCTTCGATCAAGACGATCGCGTTCTTGCGCTCGCGAGTCTTCAAGATGCGCTCGAGGCTCTTGACCGAGTTGTGATTGAAGAAGCGGATCTCTGGCGCGCGCCCCGGCGTTCCTGCCGCGAGGAACGTGCCGTCCAAGATGCACGCGTGGCTGTAGCTGTCGAGGATGAGCGTGGTGTCCTTGTCCGCGAGCGCGGCGATCGTCCCGACCATCGCCTGATAGCCAGTCGTGAACACCAGACACTTCTCGAAGCCGAACCACTTGGCCAATCGGGTCTCGAGCGAGACGTGATCGACCGTTGTGGCTTGCACGCGTGAGCTGGAGAGGCCGCACGCGTACTTGTCCACGGCCCTGTGCGCTGCCTCTTTGACCTTCGGGTGATTGGTCAATCCCAAGTAGTCATTGGAGCTGAAGTTGATAATCGGGTGTCCCGCGATCGTCGTGTGCAGACCGCCCGTCTCGAATTGACGGAAGTACGGATACATCTGCTTGTCGCGCGCCTTGCGGATTCGAGCGAGCTCGGCGTGCGCCTTCT